>NZ_JBFRDK010000106.1:0-22893 GCF_052113545.1 Paenibacillus sp. TAF43_2 | reverse complement strand
CCAAACGGTTTATAATCAATTTTTCACCATATTTAATTTTCTTGTGCTCCTGATATCGTTTTATTCGCTCCAGCTCCGAAGCCTATATATCCAAAAATAACAGCAACAACTACTAGCATTACTAATGAGACAGTCCAATTATTCGTCAAATCATGAATAAGTCCAAACAACAGCGGTCCGGCAGCGGCAAGCAGATAACCAATGGACTGTGCCATACCTGACAACTGAGCCGACTGCCTTGTGCTGCTTGTCCGCAGTACAAAAAACATAACCGCGAGACTAAAGCCGGAACCGCCGGCAATTCCGAGTAAAATCATACAAATCGGAATAAGATTTACATTCCCGCTAAGAAGACCTAAGTATCCTAGGAGCAGCAATATCGTTGTAAGAATAACAAGCAGCCTTTGGCTTGCCTGCTTTCCCGCAATGACAGGTATAATAAATGTCGCGGGCAAGCTGACAAATTGCAGCAGTGACAGCATCCATCCTGCATCAACGTGGCTCATGCCGCGATCAGATAAAATTTCAGGCAGCCATGATACATTAACGTAGAAACAAAATGATTGAAGACCCATAAATAATGCTACTTTCCAAGCTAAGCCAGAGCGCAGCAGACCACCATTCTTCTCACCGTTCGTTGCTGCTTTGTTGTTGTCCTTCTGGGCAAACGAACGAATTTGCGGTACCCAAGCAATCGTAGCAAATAGAGCGAGCAGTGCCCAGCAGGCCAGCATTCCTTGCCAGCCAAAGGAAAGCTTCTCTGTAATGGGAATGCTAAATCCTGAAGCTAAAGCAGCGCCTAAATTCATCACTACCGAATATAAACCAGTCATTAAACCGACGGTGGCCGGAAAATCTCTTTTTATCATGCTCGGAAGCAGTACATTTGCAACAGCAATCGCCATGCCCAGCAGGATTGTTCCAACAAATAAAGCGGCTATCGTCGGAAGGGATCTAATCACAATTGCACCAGTTAGCACAACCATTGCAATAAATAGTGTGTTTTCCATACTAATGCGCTGAGCAATTCGTGGTGCAAGTGGAGAAATAAGTGCAAATGCTAACAGCGGCAAGGTCGTCAGCAGCCCAGTGAGCGCACTGGAAATGCCAAACGAACGCTGAATTTCAGATACGATTGGTCCAACTGCTGTCAGCGGCGCTCGCAAATTAGCTGCTATTAGCAATATGCCAAGAATCAGAAGCCATGAGCTTGTTATTGCAATTGGCGCAGAAGATGCTGATGCTGATGATAAATTTGAATGGCTGATTTTCACGAAGTAATCCTTCTTTCTCATGCTGATCGATCTAAGTTGTTTAGTTTCCCATATAAACGCCTTAAACATTCGACAAGGCGCCTTATACGATTATTACAAAAAACAAATAGCAGCTTTTATTTTTTTACTCGATACCAATACTCGTATTGCGGGACATACCCGATTTTATCGTACAGCCGATTAGCTGCTGCGTTATCTTTTACGACGAGCAGATAACCTTCAGTCGCTCCACGTCCCTTGCCCCATTGCAGAAGATGCAGCACAAGCTGCTCTCCAAAACCTCTATTTCGATAGTTAGGATCGGTCACAATATCATAAATACCAATCCAACCATCCTCAATCACCGCAAAGCCGCATGCTACCGGTATTCCATTGTCATGCAAAACCGCGCAGCATTTATCCAGCGGTGACTGTTTTAACATTTTTCGTGTAGTTGACCGCTGTTCATCCGTTAAGCGACTAAAAACCGCAACCGCATCCAGCCAGCTCTCTGAAACTTCCTGCTCTAGCCAAATTTCAGCATGCAGCGGCGATGGAGCATCAGAAAGGTGAATCGTTTTTACAATCGTCCGATCGATAAGCTCATAACCGCGGGTCGCCAGTTCCTCATCAAGCGAGGCAGGCTGAGCGAAGGGTGTTATTTTAAAAACAGAGCGAATGCCTTTGTGTTCATAAAGTTCCTCGCAGGAGCTTATTTTCGCACCAAGCTGGAGCGTGTTGCCGTACACAGGATTAATCGAATTGGAACGTTTCGTATAACCTTCTGCAAAACGAAGCAGCCAGCCGTCGTAGACAACCGTTTGCAAGGCTGGCCAGCCATTTAAGCTCATTTCCTCTATTCGAAAATGCAACAGTCGCTTAATCTGCTCCATATGATGCTGATCATGCCATATAAAATCTTTTATATATTGACTCACTTCAAAGGCATGACCATCCGCGTCTACATAGGCAGCTTCGTACTGCTCATCTGCTAACTGTGCTATCGTGTCAATAATCCGCTCACGTATGTTTGCAGCTTCATGAACGAGCTCAGCGATTGAAGTTGACTTGCTGTATATTTTTGCTTGTTCGTTAAACTCATTATAATCCAAATGTTTAACCGTAAGCGGCAAGCCCTCTCGCACCTTTAAGATTGCTTCTTCATAAAAATAAATATCCCAACGTAAAATATGGGCTGTGACGTCTCGAATCGACCACTTTCCTGCGGCAATGCTCTGATTCCAAATACGCTCGTCGTAACGCGCCAAATCGGTTACAAACGTTATCCATTCTTTGAAGGTGTCCAGCAGCTGCAATTTCTCGGTAACCATATGCAAATTCCACTCCCCTTAAACTGACATAATCATCCAAGCTTCCATTTATCATAAAGGATGATTCATTAAGGAGCGAGATTTTTTTCCATTTTTGTAATAAAAAAAGCCGCCTCATGAGCAGCTAATTGCGATTCTGATCCTCATACCATATCAAATCGTTCAAGCTGTTCCAGCTGATTTTCTCGCTTCAATATTTCACGCTGCATCGGTCCAAGCAAATCAAAATGCGGATACTCTGACCGCGCATGAATATAGCGAGGATTAAGGCCGTTATCGAGGCACCAGCGCGAGAGCTTCTCCATATCGGAGCAGCCTACCTTTGTTACAGTCTTCATGTCTGGAAACCTTGAATCCAGCCAGTAATGCGTCAGAAATGCAATTTCTCCGCGGACAACGGCTTCCTTCCATCGCTGCAACTCTTTTCTTTTTATGCCAAAGGCCACAGCACATCGCTCCTTTAACGTTGAACATTCCTTCCTGACTAGATATGGACTCTTTAAGTCAGGATATTCTTGACTCTCCCTACTTGCCCATCAGCCAGTCTCACTTTAATGCCATGAGGGTGCTTAGGCGAATTCGTCAAAATATCTTTCACGACACCTCGTGTCAGCTTGCCAGTCCGTTGATCCTGCTTCAAAACAATGTCTACCGATAGGCCCGCTTTGATCGCGGAGCGCTCTGTTCCATTCATATTTACCATTCCTCTGCTGCTCTAATGTCGGCTTTTAGCATAGCATAAGCAAAGTAAAGATGCACATTATAAGGACAGCTGTTATACTTAACATCAAAAGATGTAAACGAAATGAGGAAATGTATTAATGTCTAACGCATTTAACGCTTTGGGTATAACTCCCAAGCTAAGCGAATTGCTTCACCATGATGGAATTATCGAACCGACTCCGGTTCAAAAGCAAGCGATTCCACTTCTGCTCAACGGGCAGGATGTTATTGCACAAGCTCAAACGGGCACAGGCAAAACGATTGCGTTTGCTTTGCCTATTTTGCAACGTATTAATATAGAGAAAGAACAAGTCCAAGCTCTCATATTAACTCCAACTAGGGAACTTGCGATTCAAATTACGAGCGAGCTCAAAAAACTTGTTCCCGCTGTTGGCGTAAGCGTGCTTGCTGCCTATGGCGGCCAAGACGTTGATGCTCAGATTCGCAAGCTGCAGCGCTCGCCCCATATCGTAGTTGCAACGCCTGGTCGTCTAATCGATCATATGAAACGTGAAACCGTCAGCCTAGGCAAGCTGCAGATGCTTGTTCTCGATGAAGCGGATCAAATGCTTCACATGGGCTTCCTGCCAGATGTAGAAAGCATTATTTCACAAACGCCGAAAGCTCGTCAAACGATGTTGTTCTCAGCTACAATGCCTGATGCTATTCGCAAGCTGGCTGCTGATTATATGAAGACGCCTGTCGATATTCGGGTACGCAGTACCAACGTCACACTCGACAGCATTACACAAATCGTCTATGAAACAACGGATAGAAGCAAGCAGCAAACTCTCGTGCATTTGCTAGAGCGTCATCAGCCCTATTTGGCCGTTATTTTTTGCCGGACTAAAGTTCGCGCGAAAAAATTAAACAAGGAACTCCAAGAGATCGGCATCGAATCGGATGAGCTGCACGGCGATCTTACGCAAGCGAAGCGTGAGCAAGTAATGAAGCGCTTCAGAGATGCAAGACTGCAGGTGCTCGTAGCGACTGACGTTGCTGCTCGCGGACTCGATGTTGAAGGGGTTACCCATGTTTACAACTACGACGTTCCACAAGACGGCGAGCTGTATATTCACCGTATTGGCAGAACAGGTCGCGCTGGGCAAGATGGCGCAGCCATTACACTCGCAACTCCTTATGACAAAAACCATTTGATTCTTATTGAACAAAGCATAAATGCTAAGCTTGCACGCCGTGCGATTGACAGCGAAGGCAACGAAACATCTGTACGCGCACAATCTGGCGATCGTCCAGAGAGAACACGCAGTGCAGCTGGCAAAAGCAGTACACGCGGTTCCAGCAGCAAGCCATCCGAGGGTGGACGCCGCGGCGGTCGTGACCGTTCTGCTCAAGGCGATCGCAATGCGAAGCCAGGCGGACGCAGAGGCCAACGCGAGACCGTACGTCCTAATGCTGGCAAACGTACAGGCAGAACAGCTGAGATTCGCGGTCAAGCTTCCGAAGCAGCTGGCGAGAGCACAGGCTGGACAGCCAACCGTGGGGACCGATTCGAATCCGCAAGCCCCGCTCGCGGTAATGACCGTTCCCAAAGCCGCAGCAGTACCACTCGCGGCGGTGATCGTTCCGAAAGTCGCGGAAGTTCAGCTCGCGGTGGCGAACGCTCCGAGAGTCGTGGCGGCTCAGCTCGCGGTGGTGCAACTCGCACCGGCGGCTTCGGCAGTCCTCGCGGCGCAGAGCATGTAGCAGGCCGTGCCTCGTCCAAGGTGGATAGCCCCTGGGAAGCAGCGCGCAGTGATTTCAAAGCGAAAACATTAAATGAGCACGAAAACGGCCGTGGAACAGGCAAGCGCGGCAAATCATCGTCAGGCGGACGCAGCGGCTCACCTGCCGGCGGTCGCGGCAACAGCCCGCGTGGTGGCGGAAGCTCTTCGAGCAAACCGCGCGGTGGCGGCGGACGCAATCGGTAAACAACTTTAAAAGAAAGAGCGGTCAACACAGGAACTTATTCCTAGTGCTGACCGCTCTTTCTTTTTCTATTTCATTCCGTCAGGATCTTACTTCGTTAACCGTTAGATCATACTGATTATTATTGATAGTCAATGCCGCGTCATAATATCCTCTGCCGCAGCTAGTAGAATTGCATTGGCATTTATACGCGCCGCTGCATCCGAAAACGTAAAATTTAGTTTTCGTAAATCCGGGATAAATATTAGCTCCAAGCGTGCTCATAAAGCGCTCTAGCCACGCCATCCTCGCTATTCGAATGTGCAACTGCATTAGCTGCCAGCTTCACTTCCTCAGGAGAATTGCCCATTGCTATGCCCATGCCCGCAAATTGAAGCATTGTTATATCATTATGATAATTGCCGATTGCTAGAATTCGGCTGCGATCAATGCCTTTAATTGCAGCAAGCTGCTGCAACGCTTTTCCTTTATTGGCTTCACTATGATGCACATCGATAAAGAAGTCGCCGCTCCGAATCGAATGAAGCTGCTTAGGCCATCCCGACCATTCCGTTTGTACGACATCCATCTGATCCTTCGTTCCGAAAACTGTAAATTTTACAAGGCCGCTAGGCAAGCCCAGGCGGAAATCATGAATCGATGGCTTAGCTTGAAAATGACCATACATTGCTTCTACTTCCGGCGTCATGCTCTCGACCATCATTTCAAAAGCAGTATTCAAATCAAAATGAATGCCATTCTCGCRGCAATATTGAATAAAACGCAATAAATGCTCAGGTACCATATCGAATTGGTGAACAACGGAATGGTCATCCGCATTAATCGTTGCTGCTCCGTTATGAGTAATAACCGTCCCGCTAAGTCCAAGCTCTTTCAGCACAGGAAGTGCGCCTGATGGTCCTCTCCCAGTACATAATACGATTTGAGCTCCGCGATTGGCAGCCTCATGTACCGACTCACGAATAGCTTTCGTCAGTACATGATCATCTGTAAGCAGTGTCCCATCCACATCTAAAGCAATTAAGTCATAATTAAGGCTCATGTCTCCACTCCTATTCCAAACTCTGTAAGTGCTCTCTCTATGTCTTAATTACAGCAAACACTATATACAATGTTTAATCCGTCTTCCGTTTATGTGAGCGCAGAAGCTCTAGTTCTTCTTCCGTCAGCTCCCGATAGGAGCCCTCTTCAAGGGTTTCATCAAGCTTAAGCGGACCCATCGATACTCTTTTCAAGTATACGACCTTTTTGCCGACAGCTTCAAACATTCTTTTCACTTGGTGGAACTTACCTTCCATAATGGTAAGGGAGATACTCGAAAATATTTCATCATCCCGTTGTTCACGACTCTTGATGTGTAGCTCAGCCGGCATCGTAACATACCCGTCGTCTAATGCAATGCCAGCCAAAAAAAGCTGCTGGTCTTCTTCGCCAACATCGCCAAGAACCAATGCTTCATAGGTCTTCGCAACATGCTTACGCGGAGACAACAGTTCATGAGCAAGCTGCCCATCGTTCGTCAGCAGCAGCAAGCCAACCGTATCTTTATCCAGTCGTCCGACTGGAAATGGATCTCGCTGCCGATCGGAGAGCTCAAGTAAATCGATTACCGTGCGTTCACGGCTATCCTCTGTTGCAGAAATAACGCCCTGCGGCTTATTCAACATGAAATAAACGACATCACGATACACGACAGGTGCGCCGTCAAAATAAACCTTTGCTGTATCAGGGTCAACGATTAGTCCGCTGTCTTTCACTACTTTATCATCGACAACAACCATGCCGAGCTTCACAGCTCGTTTAATTTCGCTGCGCGTACCCAGTCCCATATGGGCGATCAGCTTGTCAATTCGAATACGTTTACTCATTCTACATCCATCTCCATCCTGCAGGCAGTTCATTTTTGATCATTCCAGCGGCATATTTCCCCCAACCTATCGGGAAACCGTCTGTGCAAACTAATATATATCCTTTTGAGGGGGCGCCAGCATGCACCGTTAATTCCGAATCATCAACAAACAAGGTTTCCCCTTTGAGATATCGAATCGTCTGCTCATCAGACGATCTCCAATTAACGGAGCGCACGGCTTCATCTCGCTTTAACCCCATGGCTAGCGGGTGTGACGGTTCAAATCGACCTCGAATAGCTTCACCTACATACCAGCCGGCTCTAACTACGCGCAAGCCATCGAGCGATGGCAGTTCGGCAGGCTGAATATATACACGAGAACCAAAGGCTACTACACACCCTGGCCAGCTACGTGCATTTATCGCAAATTGTTCTGCATACTGGTGCCACAGCTCAATTGGACTTGCTTCTTCCGTGAGGTTCATCGCGGCTCCATCACGACCACTCCCTGCTCCTTTCTTGTTTGCAGGGCGCTCCAATCCAGCGTTGGCAAAGTCATTTCTCGTTTGCCGTTTAGCTGCGCGGCGCTCATCCCTATGATCTTGTTTCTTTTCTTGTCTTTTCCCGCTGCTTGGCACGACTTCGCGTTTTAAGCTTCCGCCAGCAGACTGGACGCTCTGGCGCTTTACAGAAGCAGCAACCGCCGGCTCTTCTTCAATAATGCTTGTCCGCTCCCCGCTGCGTCTAAGGACAGCCGCATAATGACCTTCTCCCTCGATTAGATGCGGCCATAGCCTTACCGTTCCTTGAATGGATTGCAGACGCTCTTCATCAAGCTGCGCCATGCCTTCTGCTAAATCCGCTCTGCCTGCCCTCCAGCCATGCTGAGGATAAATAGCTTCAACAAAAAAATCTTCATGCTCGGCTAAAAACTGAGCTATTTGCTGCTCGTTCTCCTCCGGCGAGAACGTGCATGTCGAATAGACCATTCTCCCTCCAGGTGCCAGCATCGCTGCGGCATGCTGCATAATATCGCGCTGCATTAAGGAGCATTTTTCAATCGAGTGTTTCTCCCATTCTGCAATCATTGAATCATCCTTGCGAAACATGCCCTCGCCGGAGCATGGGGCATCAATGAGAATACGATCGAACCATTGTGGAAAAACAGCGGCAATTGCTGCGGGCTCATCGTTAAGCACGACAGCATTGCGTACGCCGGCAAGCTCTATATTTTTGGCCAAAGCCTYTGTTCTTTCTCTGGCGTTATCATTCGTGACGAGCACTCCGCTTCCTTRCAGCTTCCCTGCAATTTGCGTCGATTTGCCTCCTGGAGCCGCGCATAGATCAAGTACGCGTTGACCAGGCTGAACGTCCAGCAGTTCTACCGGAGCCATCGCACTCGGTTCTTGAATATAATAGAGCCCCGCATGATAGTGCGGATGTTTGCCTGGCCGTTCACCCTCTTTGTAATACAAACCATCCGGTGCCCAAGGTATTTCACGCACCTCTTCGCCCATGTCAGATAGCTTTTTCCATTGTTCGACACCTAGCTTTAATCGATTGATTCGAAGACCATATACTCTCGGTGCATCATACGAAGACATAAAGCTATCAAACTCATCACCAAGCAGCTTTTCCATTTTTTCTGTGAAATTACGCGGCAAATTGCCGTTCATGCTATTTCCTCCTGCCAAATAAATAGCCTCTCAGCATTCGCCGAGGCATTCGTACACAAAGCTTAAGGATCCATTATACAACGCACGGAATAATGAAGCGCCATTAAAATTGTTGAAAAGTTAGACAAGCACCGAAACGCTATTTTGAAGCAGCGAAGCAAAGTTTAGTATTTGAAATTAATGGCGAAGCAAGCCTATTCGAAGGCACATACCATTTCACAATCAAGCAGGGCGATAAAATCATCATGACTGATTTTGGAACTGCTTCTGTAGGCGGACCGGAATGGGGCAAAGTGAATCAGACCATTATCGTTCCGGTGAACAAGTTGTCACTCGACATCCCGCTCCATATCGAGCTATATGAAATTCATCAAGAGAGCGTCGAACAAGTTCGCAAAGTCATCATACCGCTAACGATGTACGCAAGCAGCAAAAAGTCGACAACGAATCATTTCACAACCTGATGATCRCTCCTGTATCCGTCAATTATTCCTTAAAGGGCGAGGCGAGACTTTCAGAGGGCACCTATCATTATACCCTAAAACATGGTGAAAAAGTGCTTGCCTCAGGTTTTGGAACAGCCACTATCGGCGCACCTGACTGGGGCAAGGTTCAGTATGAATGTAATCATGTGGGAGAGCATAACCAGAGCACGACTATTACTCATAAGGAGGCCGACCGCCATTTCAAATGAAATTGAACTTGTAAAAAAAGCAATAGCCGGCGATGACGAAAGCTTCTCCAAGTTGATCGCGAGTCCGCAGGATCGGCTATACCGAATCGCCTATATGAAAATATTCGAAAAGCGAAAAAACAGTCTATATCGACAGCGATTATGAGGCTGGTCACGCTCCAGAACGAACCGAAGAACAAATCGATCTGCATCAGGCATTCGTTTAGCGTAAACTATATTGAACAGAGAGAAGCCATGCAAGATCCTCAAGCAATTAACGCCAGATCAGACAACCAGTAATATCCAACATTTTATCCGTATATTTCCTTTCATTCTCTAAATCCGAATGTTGTATGACATTGATGTTCAAGCTCTTACATACCAATACGGATTTGTTATATAATATATTTAAGTAAGGACATGCTGTTCTTTCATAGCTTGTCCACTTAAACCTGTTTCGGAGGTAGTTGCTTACATGAAGAAGAAAAAGAAATTGAAAATGATTTACGTCTATATCGGTATCGTTGTTATTTTATTCGGTCTTATTACCGTTTTAAACAACAGTGGCAAGGTAAACGCCGTATATGACAAGCCCCTCTCCGAGCTGAACCCAGAAACACGCAAGCTGCTTAATGATCCTAACTATCAGAATATCATTTTACCTGCTGAATTAGACAAGAAAGTGGCCGATAAGGAAGATTTCTTCGTTTACCTATTCGCTTCTGATTGTCCGCATTGCCAAAGAACAACGCCACAGCTTATGCCGCTTGTTGATGAGCTCGGAATTGACCTTCCGCAATTCAACTTAAGAGAATTCCCAAGCTATTTCAACAAATATAATGTCGAGTTTACGCCTACACTTGCTTATTTCAAAGATGGCGTTCAAATTGACAAGCTAGAGGGCGGACTTGCTGAAGAAGGAACTACCGGCTATAAACTAGATGATTTTAGAGCGTTTTTCAATAAATATTCGGGGGCTGAAACCAAATGATGAAGCGTCAGCGCCAAACGGCTGAGCAGATTACGGAGGAGCAAAAAAATTCACGCATTCGCAGCATCATGTATGCTTTGCTGCTCGCATTCGCTTTTATTACTTTGCTCACCGCATGCGGCTTAGCGAACGACGACAAGGCAGGCGCTGAGCATCAACACGGTTCCGAAACATGGCAAACAACAGCATCCTATGATGAGCTGCCTGGTTTTTTAGCGGACTATACGCCACATACGAGCGAGCTTTATAAAGGAGTCCATGCTCACGCCGACATTATGAGCGGTATCACATGTTATTGCGGTTGCTCAGATGGGTTAGCAGTTGAAACCCCGCATGACTCGCTTCTGCGCTGCTACGTTGCCGAACATCCTGCGGACGAGGGCGCTGTCACATGGACCAATCACAGTACCAGCTGCGGCATTTGCAAGAAAGAGATGGAAGAAGTAATCGCCTTAAGCAAGCAAGGCAAGACCAAGGAAGAAATACGTGCAGCCATCGATAAGCTGTACAAACCAAAAAAATCAACAGATTAGTTAACGCTCATCTGCTGTATAAGTTGAAGAAGCTGTCCAGCTAGGTCTACTCCGACCTTGCTGGACAGCTTCTTTTTTTCAAACATGTAATGCAGCTAAGGCTTTATTTACTTATTCTTTCTTATTTGCTCCAATCAACGATTAATTTGGCCATTAATACGAGATCGAGAATATCAATGACCTTGTCGTTGTTCAAATCCCCAGATTTAACTGCATTCCAGTTGCTGTCGCCTTCCTTCGCACCATATGATTTTACGAGGATTGCTAAGTCAACGATGCTTACCTTCTCATCATTGTTATAATCGCCAGGGATATTAATAACCTCAAGTGCAAGCGAATCGCCGGCTATCGTTACTTCTTCCACACTGTCGGATAATACTGCTTTTTTCACTGTAATTTGAGTTGGGCCTGCCAAAGCTCCTGCCTTAGCTTGGAATGTGAGCTTCATCCAATCCCCATTCGCATTCGTCTGTGCCTCATTCAAATGGACTGCAATCAATCTTACTTGTCCATCCTTATCCTTCGTTTCTGGGATCAAAAATTTAGTTTCATCCATGGATACTGCTGAAACAAAGGTCAGCTTGGAAGGATCATATTCAATCGTAATGTCCTCTGCCATAACGGAACCGACTACGTTTTCCAGACCGTAAGTAAGCGCAATGGAACCACCCACTGTTACTTTCGTTTCACCTTTTAAGCTGGCTTTTTCCGTCTGCTTGTCCTTCACGGTACCTGTAAAATCAATTTCACTCATGCTCGTAAAGGTGCCTGCTGCATTATAAGTGCTCTTTACAACAAATTTGATATATCTGCCGGAAATCGTTTTGTTAAGCGGTGTAAAGTCTTTATACGTACTGCCTGTCCACGATTTGCCGAAGGTGCCTGTCGCTTTATTGGCTTCATTCGCAAGGAATGCCGCGTCACTTAGATCTGACAAGCGATCAGATGCGTATACCTCAAAGTCTTTCGGAAATTCCAGCGCAGTTTGATTCATTCTGCTTGTTCTTTGAATGCCGCTCAAGCTAGGGCTATTCTTTGAATCAATAATAACCCAGTGAGGGAAATCTGCCGCGGGAGCTTCCCATTTGGAGTGCCAAATAGTCGCCGAATCTCCATCGAGAATATTTGATGCAAATGCATCTTCATTATCCGCATAAGAGCTGAAAGATTCGATTGCAAATGCCGATTTCGATAGGAACTGATAAGTAACAGATTCCTTTGCCGCTTCCAAGGCGAGCATAAGATTCACATAAGCTTCATCGATTTCGTTAACTGGGCTTTCAGGAGTAAGCGCCGATGCACTGCTTAAAGCAGAACGGAGCTCCATCATCTTGGCAGCGGAATAGGTGACGCCAACAACACTTTCACTGGCAGCATCAAAGGCCGAAGCATCAACCTTCAACTTGTTAAGCTGCTCATACGTATAGGCAGGAATGATTTTGTAGGAATCGGATAACGCTTTGATCTCCGTTGCAGTGAGCGTCCGCTTCCAAATTTTCAAATCGTCCATCGTAACATTGGCACCGCCGTTTCCTTTGTTGCCATCTGCGCCAATCATCGTATTAAAAGCGGTGTCTACACTGCTCGTGCCAAGTGCAGTCATCTCTTTAGAGGCCTTCTCCACGCCATCGACATACACTTTGCCAACTTGATTTGCTCTGTCGACGGTGACCGTGAGCAAGTGCCATTCACTTCCTACGCTACCCGCCGAAGTATCCATTCGGTTCGTGCCGTCTGCAATGTTTAACGTCATTGCATTGGATACAGCAGGTCCGATATACCAACCGACGTTTTTGCCGCTGTTCCAGTTTTTATTCGAAATGACCGTCTGATCACCGGATAAATTGCCTGTATGCCAGAACGATACCGTAAAGCTGCCACTGCCAAACTTCAGATCGCTGCGGCTGCCCATATCGATATAATTCGCATTGCCTGCCGGAATGTACGCAGCTTTATTTGATTTGCCCTGCACATACGCAACGCTTCCGCGTGATACAGCCGAACCCGTCACGCCGCTCGCATCATCGTTTAAGTTGTCGTCAAACTTCATATCAACGACTAGGTCCTTCCACATCGTTTCAGGGTCAATCGGCGTAAGCTCAGGCAGCGTACCCTCCGTACGGAATGTATGCTGGATCGCGCTAGACTTGTTCCCGTAGCTGTCAACGGCATAAATGACCGCAGTATAGGTCGTTTGCGGATCAAGTCCTTCCAGTGGAATCGTCATCGCATTCGGGATCGGCGTAAAGAAATAGTCGGAGAACACATTAACCGATTTTGCGGTCGTACCCGTCCTTTTGTTCGTAAGCGTCAGCTCGTAATGATGCATGTTTTGGTCATCCTTCGCTTGATTGAAGCTCAGCTTAGGCGTTCCATCCAGATCCGTCACTTTCAGATCCGTCTCAGCAGGAAATTGCGGTGCTACTTTATTGCGGTTTGCACTCGTATACTTGAAATTGCTTTTAATCTCTTGAATCGTGCTGCCTTTCAGTTCAATAACCCATTTCTCGCCAGCAATTGTACCGACGCTGCTGAATGGGGGAACCGGCGTCCAATCATCCATTATATCTGCCGGATCTGCATTAAAAGCAATTCTATCCACTTCAATCCGATCCGCATACACTTCAATAAAATCAGCCTGAGATACCGGAAATTCAAAGCGGCTGACCAGCCCTGCATTCGTTACAGCAGAGTAGCCATGCTCTGCTTCAATGTACGACATCGAGCCTAGATTCAGAGCCGTATAATCCTTCTGGAAAATAGAGCGTTCATCGCTGTTGGTCAGATGGGAGTGCCCCGACAACGTAATAACCTGCGGGTAGCCCGCCAGATCACTGTTAAGATTCGGATTGGACGCCTGCTGTCCGTCCATTACCGTCCCTGTGATCGGCTGATGGATGCCTACAAAGATCGGCTTATTTTTGTTTAACGGATCAGCTGTAATTTCAGCTAGTCTGCCCTTAAGCCAATTGCGCTGGCTTGTATCCGAGTTGTAGTTGTTTCCGTTCAAGAAGAAAAAATAATAGCCGCCGATTTGAGTTTCATAATAGCCATTAGCCTGTGATGTGAACCAATCCGCAGGATAATGCTCATTCACTTTTGCAACTGTCGCGTCATGATTTCCCATTGCAACATGCATCTTTGTATTGGTCATATTTTTTCTAGCTAGATTCGCTTGGAAAATTTCCCTTACCATTTGATGATCGTTCGGTTTGTCTCCCCCGTTATCGTTGATCATATCACCTACAACTAGGATGGCATCAGGATTTGGAAAGATCGATGCGATAGTATCGAAATAGCTTTCATATCTTGGATCACCTGTCGTGCGCGAGCCTACATGAACGTCTGACATCGCTACAAATTGCAGCAGCGGCTTTTCACTTGTTTTAATCATGTAGCCAAACGTTACTGCCTTGCTCGCCACGCCATCCTTTATCGCAATCGCGCTAAGGTTTGTGGTTTTGGCAATCGTGATCGGATTATTGTCAGCTTTTTTGCTTTTCTCATTAGGCAGCGTTCCGTCAAGTGTATAATAAATGCTAGCATCACTTGTTTTAGAGCTTAATACAACCGCTATCGCAGCCTCGTAACGCCCTCCAGCAACAGATGCTTCAGGTGCTTGTACCGCACCATCGGCAGCGCTTGCTGATCGAATGAACCCTTGTGCATTGGAACATAAAACAGCCATAACTATGAAAACCGCTAAGCTTCTCCTCCACCTATAAAACAACTCAATCACTCCTTTTATTTTCTTGTTTCATGTGCATTATATATGTTTTGATTGGTTGTATTGTTAAACAGAAGTCATTTTAACGTTTGTTTATTGTAAATGATGGAATGGGCGCAACCTCCCTTAGACAACAAAAAAAGACGACTTCTCACTCTATAATGGAGTGAAAGTCGTCTTCAATGTTCATTTTGCCTAACTATCTTAAATCCAATTCAAATTGGTTTTGCGCCTGCTTTTATACTAGCTTTGGTTTGCTTTCTTAGCTTTCCCAATGGCTGTTTGAATATCAAGCGAAAGCTGATTAAGCTCATGATAGTCCTCTTTTTCAAATTTCTCGTTAAATTTCATTTGAAATTGAGCAGCTTCACGAACCCGATTATAAAAATACAAATCTTGAATGCCTTTAAGCACCTTCGAGACCACGTTGGACTGCTCCTCGAATTCGGTCTGCGCATCCAAAATTTCTTTGCGTATGCTGGTCATTTCTGTATCCAGCTGCGATGCGGCTTCAGCCGCTTTTTTCAACCGCTCACGCACATCTTCAGGCAAGCTTTCTTTAAACTTGTAGTTTAATGAATGCTCGATTGTCGCCCAAAAATTCATCGCTAACGTCCGTATTTGAATTTCAGCCAACACGATTTTGTATCCTAGTGCTGTTTGAACTGGATATTCTACAATCATATGGTAGCTTCGATAGCCGCTGTCTTTGAAATTCGTAATATAATCCTTCTCATATACAAGGGAAAGATCTTTACGCGTGCGAATCAAGCCAGCTACGCGGTGAATATCATCCACAAACTGGCACATAATGCGAATACCTGCAATGTCCTCTATACCCGTATCCAATTGATCCGAGGGGACTTTGAGACGCTTGGCCTTTTCCAGAATACTAGAAATTCGCTTAACCCGGCCGGTGACGAATTCTATCGGCGCGTAAGCTTCTCGTATCTTCAGTTCGACCCGCATCGTTTTAAATTTCACTTTAAGTTCTTCAACCGCTTGTTCATAAGGCTGTAAAAAAAGATTCCAGTCTCTACCGTCCATCCGGCCGCCTCCTGTTCTTAAACGTGATCTGCACCAACTGCTTCGGCAATATTGCGGTAGCCATCTTTGCGTAAACATTCCTTCAATCCACTCGTTAGCTCTCGCAGCACTCCAGGCCCTTTGTAAATAAGCGCCGTGTAGATTTCTACAAGTGAAGCTCCCGCGCGGATTTTATCGTATGCGTCTTGTGCTGTAAAAATGCCGCCCGAGCCAATAATGGGCAGCTTGCCCCCGGTTTGGCGATATACCGCCCGTATGACCTCCGTTGAACGATCTCGCAGCGGCTTGCCGCTGAGCCCGCCCGCTTCGCCAGCATTCGAATGCTGAAGGCCTTGGCGCGATAATGTTGTGTTTGTTGCAATTATACCTGAAACTCCGCTTTCCATAATAGTCGCAACGGTAAGCTCCAGCTGTTCATCTGTCATGTCAGGCGCAATTTTGACGAGAACAGGTTTTGCTTTTGCTCCTGTTTTCGCCGCTTGCGTGTTTATTTCCTTTTTTACAGCGGCAAGCAAATTTTTCAGTTCTTCACCATGCTGCAAATCACGCAGATCCGGGGTGTTGGGAGAGCTGATATTGACGACAAAAAAGTCGCCGTATGTATACAATTCGCGTATGCAGGTCTGATAGTCCTCATGAGCAAGTTCATTTGGCGTTATTTTGTTTTTGCCAATGTTAACCGCTATCGGGATTCTATTTATTTTGCGTCGTGACAGCTTCTCTGCCATTGCCGCAGTGCCATCATTGTTAAAGCCCATCCGATTAATAAGCGCTTCGTCTGATGGGAGGCGGAACAATCGCGGCTGCTCATTTCCGGCTTGTCCTTTTGGCGTTACCGTTCCAACCTCAGCAAAACCAAAACCTATGCTTGAGAAACCGTCCGCAGCTTTGCCGTTCTTATCAAGTCCAGCAGCAAGTCCAACAGGGTGCGGGAATTGCAGTCCGAATAGTTCTGTAGCAAGCTCAGGCGACTTTGCTACGCCATACATCGCATTCATCAGACCATTCAGCCCTGGAACTACACCGCCGGCAGCTAAGCCGTCAATCACAAGATGATGGGCCCTCTCAGGATCCATTCGAAAAAAAATAGGTTTTAAAATTGAAGAATAAATCAACTTACTCACTCCGATCTTAGATGTATGCTCTATCTGACAGTTTATCTTTTTTGCGGCAAAAAGAAAAGAGCCTGCACGCAAGGTGCAAGCTTCCATTGTATTGCGGCTTGTCTAGAAAACGATTACAATGAGATCATATTATTTATTACTATGAAATAGAGAGGTTGATTGTCGATGAGTTCACCAAAAAGAAGACCGGCTACAATAAAAGCGAAACCGAAGGATGAAGTAAACAAAAAAGCGCTTATATGGATTGGTTCAATCGTCGGCGTAGTCGTTGTAGCTGTCGCGCTGCTTCTTATTTTCACTTCGTAAGCGGTCTACGTCAACCATTTATAGATTTTCAAGGGATTGGTTTCGTTTTGGAGCGGCTCCAGCTGAAAGCGTTCTGCTGGCTGCTGCACCTTAGACGGAAGCGTCCCATTTTTTATTTTGACAACCGTTCCTAGCGGCACCATATCAAACAACTCCTCCACATCAGCTTTGCCCATCCGGATACAGCCAAGTGATTCGTCCTTGCCAATACTGCCGGGTTCATCCGTTCCATGAATCGCGTACAGCGTATTCGATAATGTCATTCCTCGGCTTCCGAAGTTTCCATCGTCACGCCCATTCGGATTTCTAACCTTTTCACTAATGTAGAAGCTTCCCTCAGGCGTTGCATCGCCTCCGAGGCCCACCTTATAGCTGCGCACAATAATGTCACCTTGGATGACAGCAAGTCGATAACTTGCTTTATCCACTACGACCTCCAGCGGCTGGCTCCACTGTTTATCCAAAATTCCATTTGTGCCTACGATCGGACTCGTTCTTTTATCGCTTTCCTCTTGCTGCTGATTTCCTGCTGCTTGCTCTTGCTCTTGGATTGAACGGTTTTTTTGTGCCTGCGCGACTTTCAGCTTTCGCAATACAGCCGGAAACATAGAGCGCATACCGCTGCGTTCCCCGGAAAGAACATTGTTCGGATAAGATTGAATGAGATCATCCAGCTGCTCCGGCCACTTTTTATATTTTTTCTCATATTGATAGATGCCGCTTGCAAGCGTCCAGTGCGTCTCTTGCTGCCTGCTCCATTCCTTATATTGTGCTGCTGCCGAGCTCGCCTCGGAAGGCTCACACTCGCAGGTAAGGCGGTCATACATCGTTACATCCAGCTTACTGCTTCCGTTTTCCTTTTCTACAGACATGAGCAGTCTAGTGTTCCCTGTCCATTTCCGCCAGCCCTCATCTTCCTCAAGGCGAGCTGCAATGGTATGAAGAGGTGCTTGCTTGCCGGCTGCAATGAGGCTGTTCCATGCGCTTCCGACTGGATTTCGTTCTTTACGCGGTATAAACACAACGCCAATTGGGTTCACTTCAACTAAGGCTATAGGCTCGGGCTGCTCTGGCCTTTCCTTGAATACGGAAGTGCTAGCTGGAGCAAACACTGCAACGAGCAGGAACAATAGAGCTAATGCTCCTAATTTGCGAGCTCGCCTTTTTTTCTTTTGCTGCAAATCCCAATCTTTAAGCAGCTGCAATTGATTTTCCGATAACGGATGACTTTCATGCTCGAAGGCATCGTATACTTCACCAGCTTGCAGGAAGCAATAATTCGCTTTGCCCTCCTTGCCGGCGAGCTTGTATTGCTTGCCTAACAAATACCAACCCATTTGGTTATCAGGGTGCTGCTTTACAAATTGCTTCAAATAAAAAATATCTTCCGGAGAGTCCATCCCCCATCCTCCCGACATGTGGTATATATCCTCTATATMGGCAGGCAAGGAGTTTGATTGTAATCCCGAGTCCATTTCTGTTATTGCAGCATATACAAAAAAAGCTCCTCACCGCTGCATAGCAAAGCGGAGAGGAACTTTTTTATCATCACTCAAAAATTAGTAATTAAAAGGAACGTCTGCAATTTTGATTGAATCTGTCGGACAGCCGTCAGCTGCATCCTGCAAATCATCGAACAAATCTTCAGGAATTTCAGTGTTGCCTGTATTGCCGTCAGCTTTATAAATAACTTCTGCAAGACCTTCGTCATCATAATCATAAATGTCAGGTGCAGTTGCTCCGCAAGCTCCACAAGCGATGCACGTATCTTTTTCAACCCAAGTAAACTTACCCATGGAAATCCCCTCCCAAATAAATAAACGGAATAATCTCGTCTCTGTACAGTCAAGCTTCATTCATCAATATATAACAAACTATCGTCCTTTTGCAAGGATGTACCGCGAATTCGTTTATTCCTAATTAAGGTTGATGGATCATCTCCAAGCATTCCCGCCGTCAAAACAGCATCCTCTCCATACTTGTCGCGGAGCTGATCCATCGCTTTAGTCAACGCTTCTTTTCTCGGCTGTTTCTCGTAGCTGAACAAATCAAGCTGCAAGGCAGTTTCGGCAAGCAAAGTGAGGTTCTGGAGCGTTATGCCAAGCAGCCGAATAGGTTCGCCTTCCTTCCAATGCCGGTCATATAGCTTGCACGCCTCCCTATAGAAATCTTCACTCGATTCCGTAGGAGCTGCAAGGGTGTGGGAGCGGGCAATCGTCGTCATATCCGGCTTGCGAATTGTGATTTGAACCGTGGTTGCGACCATCTTCTGCCTTCGCAGCCTGCGACCTGTCTGATCCGCCAAATTAAGCAGCACCCGGAAAACGTCGTCCCGCGATGTAATATCGCTTGGAAGCGTGGTCGTATGACCGATCGATTTGTTCCGTTCCCGATTTGGGTTAACTTCAGAATAATCAAGTCCATGGGCAGCTGATTTCATCCAAGAGCCAACTACGCCAAAATGCTTATTCAGCATCGTTTCATCCGATGCCGCCAACTGGCCAATCGTCCGAATATTCAGCTTGCTGAGCTTATCAGCTGTTTTTTTGCCAATGCCAAACAAATGATCGCATGGCTTATCCCAAAGCACCTTTTGCACATCACGAATCCGCAGCACAGTCAGCCCGTTTGGTTTTTTCATGTCGGATGCCATCTTTGCAAGCAGCTTATTTGGAGCTAAACCAATAGAACAAGGAAGAGACCACTCGGACTTGATCCGCTGCTGCAGCGAAGCCGCAATATCAAGCGGCGAGCCGAACATTTTCGAACCGGTAATGTCCATATAACATTCGTCAATCGATACAGACTCAACGAGCGGCGTATATTGTCTAGCGATTGCCATAAAGCCATGTGAATATTTGCGGTATAATGAAAAGTCCGGTTTGATTAATATAAGCTCAGGACAAAGTGTTAGTGCCTGTCTGACTGTCATTCCCGTCTTTATCCCTCTGCTCCGTGCTGCATAAGAACAAGTGACGAGGATACCCTTTCGCTGCTCAACGCTACCGGACACCGCAGTTGGTTTGTCCTTATATTTCTCCGGCTCCTCAGCCTCATGTACGGAACAATAAAAAGCATTCATATCTAAATGAATGATCACTCGGCCCTTAGCCGGATAGAACTCATTCGTATTCGTCATAATCGCGCAACACACCGCCTAACCTAAGCCATAAGCCTACATAAGCTTATCCACCCAAGCATACAATTCCAATAGGGTCAAGTCAACGAAGCACGCGCGAGCTGACAAAAATTCCTTTTGCCCCCTCTACTTTCAAGGCGACAAGTGTTATAATACTAAATTATGATTTGAAAAGGCATTCAGTGAAGGAGGCGTCCCGTTAATGACAAAAAACATATCTATATTCGATACGACGCTGCGTGACGGTACTCAAGGTGAAGGGATCAGCCTGTCGGCAGATGACAAATTAAAAATTGCCCAGAAGCTCGACACGTTGGGCGTTCATTATATTGAAGGCGGAAATCCTGGAAGCAACAGTAAGGATATTGAGTTTTTTCAGCGGATCAAAGCTTTCAATTTAAGCGCCAAAATTACTGCCTTCGGCAGCACTCGTCGCAAAAACAGTTTGGCAGAGCAGGATGCCAGCCTTGTTCGCATCGTGGAGTCCGGTGTTCCGGCTGCTACGCTTGTAGGCAAGTCATGGGATTTCCATGTACATACAGCCCTGCAAACGACTTTAGAAGAAAATATGTCGATGATTTTTGATTCCATTGCTTTTCTAAAGCAAAATCAAATGGAAGCCTTGTTCGATGCCGAGCATTTTTTCGATGGCTACAAGAACAATCCAGAGTATGCCATTGCTGTTTTGAAGAAAGCACAGGAGGCTGGCGCCAACTGGCTCGTCCTATGCGATACGAACGGCGGCACTTTGCCTAGTGAAATTCATGAAATCGTTTCGCGCGTGAAGCAGGAGCTAACGGCCCCTATCGGCATTCATACACATAATGACTGTGAGCTGGCTGTCGCAAACTCTTTAGCAGCAATCGAAGCCGGGGCTCGTCAAGTACAAGGCACGATTAACGGCTACGGCGAGCGCTGCGGGAATGCAAACCTATGCTCCATCATCCCTAACTTACAAATCAAAATGAATTATGACGTTTTGCCAGAGGATAAGCTTCGCACATTGACGAGTACTGCTCGATATATCAGTGAAATTGCGAATGTCCACATGCCTGTTGGTCAAGCTTATGTCGGCAATGCCGCATTCGCTCACAAAGGCGGCATTCATGTCTCCGCCATTATGAAGGATTCCAAAACCTATGAGCATATTCAACCAGAGCTTGTTGGCAACAAGCAGCGTATTCTAGTCTCTGAGCTCGCAGGACAAAGCAATATCATATCCAAGGCAAAAGAGCTTGGACTTGATGTCAACGCAAATAATGAGAAAACAAAGCTCATTATGGATCAAATTAAAGAGCTCGAGCATCAAGGCTATCAATTTGAAGGCGCCGACGCTTCTATGGAGCTGCTGCTTCGTGAAGCATTCGGCAGCGAAGTAAAAGAATTGTTCAAGGTTGAATCCTTCAAAATGCTCGTAGAAAAAACAAACGGCCAAATGATTTCAGAAGCGATTGTAAAAATCAACGTTGGCGGCCAGCAAGTTTATATGGCTGCTGAAGGCAATGGACCTGTCAACGCCCTCGATAACGCCCTGCGCAAGGCGCTGGTGCAGTTTTATCCAGAAATCGTTGATATCCATCTATCGGATTATAAAGTCCGTGTAATCGACGAGAAGGACGCTACAGCAGCTAAGGTGCGTGTTCTTATCGAGTCGACAGGACTAAACAATACGTGGAGCACCGTTGGCGTATCGAACAACGTTATCGAAGCAAGCTGGGAAGCTCTCGTAGACAGCATTCGTTATGCCCTGCTTAACATGGTAAAGGTTGACAGCACACTAGTTGATCCTCACGATCGCATGGGCCTCGTCAATCATTAAAACAACAAAAAGAGTCGAACAGGCTGTTCACGCCTGCTCGACTCTTTTTTGTTGTTGCTGCCGACTACATCCATTTCTCAATCATGCGTTCCCACTCCGCATAAGGAATGACGCCATTGATCCGCTCTCTAATGACACCATCGCTGTCAATAAGAAACGTTGTTGGAAACGTATCTACCTTATACTGCTTCGTCACATCGCCCACCCGATCCATTAAGATTGGAAACGTGAACTCGTATTCTTTGACAAAGTCTCTAGCTGCCCGTTCTTTATCAAATTTCGTAGCATTAACGCCAACGAGTGAAATTTTTTCCCCGTATTGCTCATGCAGCCGCTGCAGATCCGGCGCTTCCAGTTCACAAGGACCACACCAAGATGCCCAGAAATTAACGAAGGTCAGTTTATCCTGTTTGCCCCCTATTTCATAGGACTTCTCATCAAGATCAGGGAGTTTGAAGATTGTCGCTTGAAATCCCGCTTTCGGCTTAAAATCGACGGAAGTGGCTGCTAACGCTGCTGAATCCGAGTCATCATTTTTATATTGAAATACAGCTAATCCTGCAAACAGCAACGCAATCGTAAATAGTGCTGCGACACGCTTCATGAGGTTCCATCCTTTTTTTCACATTTTCAAATGCCTATATCGCTTCATGGTATCATGCACCGTATAGAAGCTCAATACACAGGACAAATTAGCCATCAAAACGTCATTTTTAAAGAAATGGTTCTTATCTATTCTCTGACGACTATTATGGGTAAGTTAAGTATTATTC
>NZ_JBFRDK010000105.1:0-22919 GCF_052113545.1 Paenibacillus sp. TAF43_2 | reverse complement strand
GATCTATTGTCTAGAAATAACTCGCTGCAAATGGATCAGTTAACTGATTCTGCCTACTACATTTTGCTTGCTCTACTATCGCCAAAACATGGGTACGCAATCATGAAGTATATCGAAGAACTGACGAGCGGTGAGATTAAGATTGGGCCAGCTACTCTCTATACCTTGATCAAGAAATTGCAAGAAACCGACTTTATTGTGCTTAATGAAGACGAAGACGAGCGCCGGAAAACCTACCACGTCACCGAAAAAGGAAGATCTATTATCGCTAGTGAAATCGAGAGAAGACTAAGAATGGCGCAGCACGGTAATGTTGCACTGCAATCTGCGAAGGAGAAATTTAATGATGGAAATGGATAAAAAGACTCGTTATATGGCATCAGCAGGGCTTGCTTTTGCAGAACACAAAGAGATGAACAAGCTAAGCAAACTATCCGAGCAAGGATGGTTTTTAGAAAAATTCTCCTTTTTAGGTTATACACTGCGCAATGGACCCAGCCATAAACTTATTTATTGCCTCGATATACGTCAATTACAAGAGAACGAACTAAACAATTATAGAGAAATATTCGAAGCTGGTGGTTGGAACCATGTATGCTCAACAGGCGATCATCATGTTTTTTCGGCGGAACCAGGAACAGAACCCATATACACAGATCGAACATCGACGTTTGAGAAATATTCAAGAACACTTAGTTTGTACAAAATGGCTTCATTTATCTTGTTGGTTTTAACGATTGGCATTATCGGACTGCTTTATTTATCTGCTGAAGTATGGCAGAATGTCATTATTCAAAATGCCGCCGCAGTAGGTTTGGTATTTTTTTCTATTTTACTAGTCCCGTCAATTATGATGTTTGTGGCCTATTCCCTCCGAGTAAACAAGCTTAAAAGCTAGAATGGAACTGCATTTTTAGGAGAACAATATTGGAAATTCATTATTTATTATAGTTATCCATGCTTTTAAAGCTGCTCAAAAAACAACACTTGTCAGACTACAACTAACGAACCCAGCAGCGCTTATATGAAGCATTCATAGTGAAATCAAATTGTAACGAACGCCAGAGTCGTTATTTCGAGAAAAACAGCTCTTAAACCCCTGTAAACCTTATAATAGCGCCAATAAGGTTCGTTAAAATCTGAGAACAATCGTTTTCTGCATAATAAGCATGATACAGTTCCTTAGAGAGTCGACTTGGGAGGTCTGGAGGTCTGGAGGTCTGGCGATGTTTGAGGCATAGCGGCACTTGCATCAGAATCGCAACTTCGCAGCATACAAAAGGTAAGACTAGTGCTCCGCTTGCTTCCGCCTGCCCCTAATCGGTTTAAGCAAGCAAACATATACCAAAATAAAAAAATAGCGGTGAAGGGACAGCCCTTCACCGCTATTTTTTCATGTTGTATAATATCTCTGCTCAAAGCGAGCGATCACTTCGGCGARTTCACTACTACTGCTGGAACAGCTTCCCCTGCTCACATTTATTCTACTGTGATTTCAACGATCAATCCCTTCTCGGAATGAGGACCAACCATCAGCTGGAAAATGCCAGGCTCAACCGACAAACGGTCGTCTGCTCCTATGATTGCAAGCTCCGAAGGGGTTACCGAGAATGTCACCGTCTTCATCTCACCGGCACTTAAGCTCACCTTGGCAAAACCTTTTAGTTTTTTGAGAGGCTGTGTTACGCTTGCCGCTGCATCACGAATGTACAGCTGCACTACTTCTTCACCTGTGACGCTGCCTGTATTCGTAACATTTACAGAAACAGATACGGAATCCGAGCTGCTTATGCGAGCTGAGCTCACGACAAGATTGTCATATTCAAAGTCGGTATAGCTCAGACCGTACCCGAACGGATATAATGCTTGCACTGGAGCATCGATATATCTTGAAGAATACACGCCTCCTGGAGGACGTCCTGTGTTCTTCCGGTAATAATAAAGCGGGATTTGTCCTACACTCCGCGGGAATGTTGCTGTCAGCTTGCCGCTTGGATTATAGTCTCCAAACAAGACATCAGCTATTGCATTGCCGCTTTGAATACCTAGGTGCCATGCTTCTACTATTGCTGTTGCCGTGTCATCCAGCCAAACCGTTGTCAGCGGACGGCCGTTGAACAAAACAACGATAACCGGCTTGCCCAGCTGTATTGCTGCTTCTACGAGCTCACGCTGCTTACCAGGCAAGTCCAGTTCTGATCTAGAGTTTCCTTCACCGCTCATTGTCAGACTTTCGCCTACTGCAATAATAGCAGCATCCGCCCCAGCAACTGCTGCCAGCGCCTGTTCAAAGCCGCTCTCGTCTTCACTTTCAATGCCGCAGCCTTCCGCATATAGCAGCTGTGTGTCTGGCGATATTTTCGCTTTAATGCCATCAAGCAGTGAAACAACATCATCCGCATTGCCGTCGGCTGCCCAGCAGCCTAGCGGGTCTTTCGTGTTCGCTGCCAACGGTCCAATAACAGCCAGTGTTTTCAGTTGCTTAGAAAGAGGCAGTATACGATTATCGTTTTTAAGCAGAACGATAGACTCTCTTGCTGCCTCGCGCGCCAATGCCACATGCTCCTCTGACAAAATAACGCTTTGGCTTCGTTCTGGATTTACGTATGCATTCTCGAACAATCCAAGCTTCATCTTTACAGCTAAAATTCTGCCTACAGCGGCGTCGATCAGGCTCTCAGCAACCCGTCCCTCTTTAACGAGCTTTGGCAAGTATTTGTAGAATATGCCTGAATGCATATCCATATCCGTACCCGCTTTAATCGCAATTTCACACGCTTCCTCTGCGTCTCGGGCAACACCATGAGTGATTAGTTCGCCTAGAGCATTGTAATCACTAACGATGACGCCTTCAAAGCCCCATTCCTCCCGTAAAATAGTCGTAAGCAAATAACGGTTGGCACATGCAGGAATGCCATTCAATTCATTAAAGGAGGCCATAATGCTAAGCGCTCCTGCTTCAACCGCTTTACGAAACGGAGGCAAAATAACTTCACGCAGCACGCGGTCCGAGACGTCTACCGTATTATAATCCCTGCCCGCTTCGGCAAATCCATATCCGGCAAAATGTTTAGGACAGCTTGCTACAGAGAGGCTTTCGCTTGAAGCATCATCGAGCTCGGCGCCCTCAACCCACGCTTTTGCCATAATCTCGCCTACATAAGGGTCTTCTCCCATCGTTTCGGCAATTCTTCCCCATCTAGGATCTCTCGTAATATCGATCATTGGCGCAAACACCCACGAAATACCGTCGGAAGCTGCTTCCTTAGACGCTGCTGCTGCTGTTCTTCTAATCAGAGCTGGGTTCCAGCTTGTCGATTGCGCGAGTGGAATAGGGAATACTGAACGGTAGCCGTGAATAACGTCTCTACCAACGATCATCGGTATGCCAAGGCGTGACTTTTCAATGGTTTGTTTTTGCAGTGTATTCGCTTGTTCAACGCCCGATAAATTAAACAACGAGCCTAACATTCCTTTATCAATGAGATCCTTCATGATTAGATTGATCTCACCGCCGGCATCCGGATTTATCGCATGAAAGCCCCAGTCAAATTGCGACATTTGGCCAATTTTTTCTTCTAATGTCATTTGGGAAACCAAGGACAATACTTTCTCCTTTATTTCCGACGAGAACAACTTTTTGTTTCCTGCCATCGATAACAACTCCTTCATGTATATACTGTCCATTATGAAGGAAATAGACAGGCATGTGTAGAAACAAACTAATGATAAACATCAACGATCTGCTTATGGAAGAGGAGAAACAGTCATGAAGGAAACTGGAATAAAGCTCGACTATTGTGCCTTTATGTACCATAATACGCCTTTTAGGCATACCTATAAATCCGGCCTCGAAACCTATATCATTCGATTGCAGACTGAAGGCTTATGCCAAGCATTGATTGCAGGGCAGGTCGATATCATCGAGCCTGGCGACCTTCTTCTATTTGCCCCAGGTGAAGTTTATGATCTGAGAATTGGCGAGCTTGGGCCAAGCGGAGACTATTATGTGATCTGCAGCGGTCCTTGGCTTGATGAATGGTGGAAGCTTCAGCGAAGACCTCAAAAAACAAAAATAGGTGAGAACGGCAGAATAGCGGCTTTATGGCAGCAATTAATATTAGAAAGCAGACGGCATGACGGCGGGAATCCTGAACTATTATGTACGCTGATGCAATCACTTTGCTATTTGCTCGATAGAGCCATAGATGAAGCAACCTCCTACAACTCCGGTCCAAAGCTGCTGGCATATAAAATAAAGCTTTATATCGAGGAGCATGCGGCGATTCCGTTTACTTTAACCGATGCTGCAAAACATACGGGACTAAGCGTATCCCGCTCGGTTCAGCTGTTCAAAGCTGAATTCGGCATGTCCATCATGCAATATGCGCAGAAGGTGCGTCTAGCGATGGCGCTTGAATTAATGGGCAAAAGTCCGCTTACGCTCGAACGCATTGCTGAAGAAACCGGATTCGGCAGCTATACTTACTTCCATCGCGTGTTCCAGCGGTATTACGGCATCTCACCTGGCGCATACCGAAAACAAATGATAGAAAAACAATAAACCACGTCCAGAGGACGTGGCTTATTGTCTCATTACCTTTTATATAAAACGGATTACATTCTTATTAGGATTGTATGATTGCATCTTCTGAATTGTTTTTAAAATATTGCTTCAAACCTTCAACAATAGCTTTCGCAGCACGGTCTTGCCCATCTTCTCCAAGCAATACTGCCTCTTCAGCGGGATTTGTCAAATAACCTACTTCGAGCAAAATCGCCGGCACCTTGCTGAGTGAAAGAACCTTTAACTCTTCATTCCGTATTCCGCGATCCCGAAAGCCCATTGCCTTTACAACTTGATTATGCATGGTCTGAGCTAATTCAATATTTTCATCAAAACGATAAAACGTTTCAATTCCACCAACATTCTCGTCCTTATAGGTATTTGCATGAATGGATAGAAGCACATCTGCTTCCATTTGATTCGCTATATCAGGACGTACGTCCAGATCAATAAACGTATCATCATTCCGGGTTAGATGCGGCTCAAACATGTTTTCTTGCTTTAACAGCTCGTACACTTTCTGTGATAGCGATAGTGTAAAATGTTTTTCCCTTTTTCCGCTAGCTCCTTCCGCCCCGGGATCTTTGCCGCCATGTCCTGCATCAATGACAACTTTGTATATCCTATCTGGTTTTCCATCCATGGATTGCTGCTTTGTTGGAACAATTGGCGGATGGGCTGACAGAGCCTGCGACTTTTCTTCTTTGTTTGCGGCAAAGCCAATTAAAGTTATACTAATTAAAATTAGGGTGAATAAAAACACAATAAGCCTGACTATACGCGGTTTTCGTTTTTTCGTATACGAGTACATGTTGTCCTCCTAAGTAATAGATGTTTAGCAACTTCTTTATTTATACATAATCCTCATTTCGAGCACTTCTCCAATTTGTAAACAAGTTGTATCTAAAAATGTTGAAATGCGTCGTCTTATGAAACACAAAAAAACAGCCATCACCGATGGAAGCAGTGATGGCTGTTTGGAAACATGTTTTATTTAAACTCAATGATGTAATTCATCGATAACTGTACGGACAATTGGCTTTTTACTTGAGCGTCAAATGATTTCCAGCCGCTCAAATAGAGCTTGTTGCCCGATGGACTCCACTCCATTTGACCCGGATTTATTCCTTTGAACACCTCCTGTTCATTCAAAAGATTGTTTCCTTGCAATTTGGCAATATAGATATTCAGCGAATCTTTCGAGTAAGCAATATATTTGCGATCCCTTGTTAAACGGAAATTACCCACTTGCTCACCTAAAATCGTGGTAGCTTTATTGCGGCGATCATATGCAAACAGCAAATTGTTCTCGCTGACAAACAAAATTTGATCATTATTGAGAAAGTCTACCGTCCCATCACGATTCAACAGATGGTTATACAAACTGGAAATTCCAGTGCCGTCTATTTTACCGAACAAAATCGATTGTCCATCATACATTTGTCTGATGATCAATACCGTTTCTCCATTATCAGAAATTTTTGCATATCTCGACCAGCTTTTCTCACTTTCATATGGAACATCATATTTCTTCATTTTTTTAGTCGTAACGTCGTAAACGGCCAGCTTTTCTACTTTCTGATCATCCCATATGAAAAAAGAGAGATACCGGCTGTTGTTAGACCAGATTATCGTAGCCGACAAAGAGTCCTGCATCTCTTCGACAGTAATTGCCTTGCCATCACTCTGGCTGTAGATCTTCAGGGT
Organism: Paenibacillus sp. TAF43_2; assembly: GCF_052113545.1. Classification (NCBI taxonomy): domain Bacteria; kingdom Bacillati; phylum Bacillota; class Bacilli; order Caryophanales; family Paenibacillaceae; genus Paenibacillus; species Paenibacillus sp. TAF43_2. The sequence continues at coordinate 16,645 of NZ_JBFRDK010000105.1, read as the reverse complement.
TCTGTTTTTGTTATTATCCCAACCGTAAACAGCGATATTAAGCCCATCTGGGGACACCATGCTTGCTTCTGAATATTGATTGAAATTCATAACCTCTTTCATCGTCTGATTCTTATAATCAAAGCGCTGCAAGGTTTGAGTAAAATCTATATTTTTGAGCATGCCTAGAATCTGCTCATTGTCTGTCCATCCGAGAATTTGGATTTCACTCTCCTCTTCCTCAAACATGCGATAGATTTTGCTTACTTCAAAATCGCCGTTCGAATGGGCCAATTCTGGTGCCGCTTCCGTATCTGGTATAACGACGGTTCTTGAATTAAATTTCGTAGATGCGCAGCCCGACAAGATAACGAGGATAAGCAGAGCAAATACTGATTTTCTAATCACGAGGTCACCTGCTTGTTATCAAATTGCGGGATGTGAACAATTACGCTTGTTTCTCTATCCTCGCTTTGGATTTGAATGGTTCCTTGATGCTCTTCAACAATGGCTTTGCAAATGCTAAGCCCCAATCCGCGGCTCCCGACTTCTTTCACAAGACGACCATTTTCTCTATAAAAAGGTTCATAAATACGGGCTAAATGTTTTGGTGCAATGACATCTCCCTGATTTATAAAAGTGAATTGTATGACCTCGGAGATCAGACCTGCCTTCACTATAATTTCAGAGGAAGCATCGCTGTATTTAATCGCATTATCAATCAAGTTGATAAACAGCTGTCTTAATTTAGTTGGACTGCCCTCAATGATGAGATGATCTTCTAATTCGCAAACAATATTTTTGCTATACTTTTGTGCTTTGAACGCCATACCTTCACAAACGCTTAGCAAAATAAACCCTGCATCAACCATTTCATAGGATGCTTTAGAATCTGTTTCCTTAGACAACTCCAACAGCTGCAAAACCATTTCGTGGAGGCGAGCACTTTCATCCGCTATATGCGCAATACCTTTCTCGAAAAAAACCTCATCATTTTGCCCGTTGTCTTTAATCATCTGCGCATAACCCATGATAGAGGTGAGAGGTGTTTTCAGCTCATGGGTAACATTGTCGTAAAATTGCTTGCGGTGCTGGTTTAACTCTTTAAGGCGGTCACGGTCCTTTTCTATTTTGCCAATTTGAAGTCTAATTTTCTCAATCATTTGATTGAAGTTATGAGCAAGCTTGCCCAGCTCGTCCTTTCGGTTTAAAGAGATATGGACATTAAGATTACCGTTTATCACTTCCGTTGAAACTTTGGTCATCTTGACGATGGGCAGTGTAATGTTCCAGAACAATGCATAACAAAGCAGCAAGCCCATAGCAAAGATAGCGATCGTGACATACAAAATGACATCTAATATTTGCCTGCTGTTCTCATAAAGCATCGATACGTCTTTGGAAAATTGTAAAATACCTATTTTTTCACCGTCAATGACAACCGGATATGAAAAATAGATCGTAGATATTTTTTCTTGATGGGAGATGGTATAAGCGGTTTCTCCCTTGAGCGCATGCTTGAAATCGTCTCCAAGAGGACTCATGAAGGGAGCACTGTCCGATGCAGCAAGCTGCTTGCCCTTTAATGAATAAACAGCCACTTGGCTAGACGTAATGTTTTTTAAATCAACAACCAACTCTTTAGACATTTGCTCGAAATAAATTTCATCATGACTGTAATGATTAATCATAAACGTCTGTTTAACATAAACATTGCTGTTTTTCTTCATCGTATTCAAATCCTGCGTAATGATGGTTTCGTTGCTTGATTCAATAATTTGCATGACAAAATGATGCAGCAGCAATAACGAGCTGAAAAAAATAACTAACAATCCGATTAAAAACTTAACCTTGATAGACTGTACCATATTCATTCCACATTCTTCTCGAATTTGTACCCGACACGAAATACCGTAGTAATTATGTCATTGGCATCAAGCTTTTTACGCAAACGCTGAATATGAATATCCACGGTACGAGTATCACCAAAATAATTGTAGCCCCATACTAAATCAAGCAAATTTGAACGAGTAAATACGCGTCCTCTAGAGCTTGTCAAAGTCATCAATAGGTCAAATTCTTTTGGTGTCAGCTCGATGAGCTCATTGTCTTTTTTGACCATTCTTTCGGGTACATTAATTTCTATCGTTTTGAACTTGATGATTGCTGGCGCTGCTTCTTCGTTCACAGCCGTTATAGGATTGATTCTACGCAGTAATGTACGAATGCGGACGATTACTTCACGCATATCAAATGGTTTCGTAATATAGTCGTCGGCGCCAAGCTCCATTCCGATAACTTTGTCGGAAATATCAGACCTAGCCGTAATCATGATGATCGGAAGCATGTATTTCCCCATAATTTGCTTGCAAATATCTAGTCCGCTCTGATCGGGAAGCATCCAATCAAGCAGCAGCAGATCAGGCTTGAACTCTTCGATTTCTCTTAAGCCATCCTTGCCGTTATGAGCAAGCTTGGTCTGAAATCCCTCTTTCTGCAAGCCATATGCAAGCAAATCAGCTATTGCTTCTTCATCTTCTATGATCAATATTTTGGTAAGCTCCATTCGTTCATCTCCATTCACCCTTGATCGTATCACAGCCTCGTTTTCACAAACAACTAAGCCCACAAAAGTTTACAGTATTGAAACAAGTCGGGTGCATAACAGTTGGATATACTTAGCATGTGCAAAAAAGCAAATATCGACTATTAAAATTTGAAGTTGCTCGCTGCGTTCGAATAAAAAAACGCAACCCTTATCGGGTTGCGCTAAATACATTTTGATTCGTAAATGTTAGGCTATGCCATGCTCTTTTCGAATGTTGTACATTTCTTGAATCAACAGATCTCCTGGATCACGGTTCAACTGCAAATGAATCAACAAAAAATGCAAAGAAATCGCGCATACATTATTTCCACCTGTGAGCGCCGGAAATCCAGCTTCAAAGACTGGACCGTGGTCTTCCTTCCAAGCCAGACCTGCATGTACCTGCTCCGAAGCAAACTCTTCCGTTACTGCTTTTATACATTCCGGAACGAGTATGTTGTCAATTATCGCTTTAGCCTCAGCTTCATTCGTTGCTGGTTTTGGGAGGGGCTTGCCACCCTTCGTCTCCATAAGTTCAACGAAAAATGAAGACATCCATACTGCAGGGTCATTGTCCGATTGGAACCTGTTAAGCAACTCATGCAGAAAAAAACCGCAGGAATATCGACTACCCGATTCATCCTTCACATGAAATATAAAAACTGGGCCATAATCATGGAAATTCGAAACCTGTGCCTCAACATCGTTATAATGTATTCTTAAAGCTGCAAGGCCATTATCGTAAACAGCTTTTATAAGCTCCGCCCATTCCTCCTTGGACATCTCTTTTTCCTCGCTATTTACTTCCAAGCCAGTTGTCTCATTGTTTAAGTTCATAGTTCCACCTGTCTCCTATCATACTATCATCCTGTAAAGTAGGCTTCATTGCGATCATATCATACGGCAGCTCTACTGCAAATCTATTATAGATTACCACAAATGGTTTCAGTCATCCAACAACGTTACTGCTACTCTGTCTTCGTCCTCTTAACAACAAGGGGAACAAATCCATTGGACTTGTTCCCCTTGTTTCTACAACTTGCAATGGTTCAGCGGCAATCTATTTTTCCCCAGCTAATAGAACTTTAACAATCTTGTCTAGTTGCAGCTCCAGCGAATAGGGATCCTCCATTACAAACTCATCTTCTTTCTCACCGGAAGAACCATAATTGTAAACCTGTCCTTTTTTAACAGCAGGAACGCCCTTCCAGACATTGCTGTCCAAGATTTTTTCTGCTCCTTCATCTTCTGCCCCATACAGAAACACATGATCACCCATATATTCTGGCAGCACCTCAAGAGAAATTTTCTCAAATCCGTTTTTCATATTGAGTGCATGTTCAGTAGGCGGCAGCTGCAGCATTTGATAGATGGTTGAACTACCATAATTACCGCCTTCGGCAGCCAGTACATACAAACCATCCCAACCAATTTGTACAATGGATACGGTCTCTCCTTCTTTGATGATTCCGGATATTTTATTTTTAGCTTCATCTACTTTTTGCTCATATTCTGCTATCCATTGCTCTGCTGCCTGTTCCTTACCGAATAATTCACTAATTCTACGGAATTTATCCAACGGTCCCGCTGTCGATTCGCCTTCCCAGTAAGGCAAAAAAACTGTCGTTCCGATTTTCTCATAAAGCTCAATATTTTCTTCAATTGAACCTATAATTAAATCCGGCTCTAGATAGGTTAATTTCTCCAGATTCATAGGAAAATCGCCTAGATCCTCAATGCCCGCAATCAAATCATTCGATATGCCTGATTTGCTGATCCATGCCTCGTTAAGCATGTAGCTTCTAACCCCGATAGGTACTATACCAAGTTTCACTAGATAACCTAAATATTGATCGGATGCCACTCGTTTAGGCTCGGCCGGTATCTCTACATCACCCTTCTGAGTAGATACTATTCTTGTTTTCACTGTAGCCGCAGCTTGCTGATTAGTCTGTTCAGCATTTGTTCCTGCAGTCTTATTCGCTGGCACTTCTAAATTTACATTTGTATTTGCTGTACTCCCGCAAGCACTCACCAATAATGAAACACACATTACCAAAGCCATGATCGCGATCTTCGTTCTTCTTTGCATCAATAACTCTCTCCCTGTCCTATATTGAAAATGATTTTCATTATCATTATAAGGATAATTATTATTTAGCAAAACGGCAATTCTATTCATCGATAAGGGCAATTCCTGATCTCTCCAATCATGAGCATGCTTTTTCCTAAAGCGGGCAGGAGATATTCCGATATATTTCTTGAAGCTGCGACTAAGGGAGTGAGCATCCGGAAATCCCACCTGTTCAGCCACTTCCTGTAATGTTGCCTCCGTTCGCATAAGCAGTTGTATAGCTTGATTCATCCGCACTTGACTCAAATAATGAATCGGACTATTTTGCATCGTGTTCCTGAACTGCCTGGATAAATGCCCCTCACTGCAATCGAGCGCTTGGGCTATTGATTCTAATGTTATCATCTCAGCGTAATGCTCATGTATGTAATGAGTTGCCAGTGAAGCCAGGTCCGGCCTTACCGGTTTAACATCCTGATGATTCAGCTGCCTTAACAGCTCATAGACGAACTGATAAAAAATCGACTTCACATGGAGCTTATCGAGTGCAGTAGTTTGATTCCACTCTTTCTCCAACCGTGTTAGCTTATCAAATAAAGCTAAAGGATAGCTTGGAGCAAAAGCATATTGATAGTGGAAGGGATTATCCTGTCCTATTCTGTTCACAAATTCCTCGCGATTCGGCAACGCTAGTGTCGGCTTGTACAAAATCATATAATATTCCAGCTCGTCTATAGCCAGAATAGTCAGATTCATTCCTTTCCCTCCATGAAAAATAAACGATTGTTTGGCAACATAGGCGTTCCCATCTAGCCATACCTCGGCACTTCCACGTATGGTATACAAAAATGCACTGACAGGCAAACGATAAGCTCGCAGTGCTTCCCCACGCTCCATTGCAAAATGGCGAACATCGATTACCTGTATAAAAGCATGATTCCATATTAATATGTGATCATTTAATTTCAATCGTTCCACTCCCCGTCCGGCTGCACATCATTACATTGAGAACAATTCTCGATTAAACTCCATTATAAATGATAGCCCTTCTCAGTGACAATTGTCATTTTTACATTCGCCCATTCCGTCCATGCCAATCCATGCTTCCAATTCTTCTCGCATCTCAAAACAGAGAAGCAAGTTGTACCTGCACCAGAGATTCAAGCCAAACAAAAACAACGTGCACCGATTGAATACCGGTGCACGCTGGCTGCATAACTTTTTTCAATTGTCTACTTGACTGGGGTATGACCCATGATAGGTTTTTTCACCTATTCCATGCTTACAACTATTTTGCAAAGCTATGATTATCAATTGTCACAATAACATCTAAGCTGGACCAAAACGATCCTTTGGAAATATCGGGATTGAAGAAATAAACGGCATTCTCCACATTATTTTTGCCGTTAAGCGCATCTTTCGCTGCACGAAGTGAGCTTGCGTTTGGCTTACTTTTAGCTAAGAGTCCATTATGCGCTGGAGGAAACTGCTTGCCTGAATAAATGACGTCGCGTATCGTATCCGGAAACCGCTCATCCTTCACTCTGTTTAATATAACATTCGCTAATCCAAGCTGTCCTTCATAGGATTCATTGCCTGCTTCAACCATCGTAATCTTAGCTAGCAGCATATAATCCGCTTCCGTGAACGGTTTTGCTATTTGATCAACATTTGAAGGAATGACGACCTTGAGCTTTGTTCCCGGCTTGATCTTCGCCTTGCTATCGAGTCCATTCCATTTGAGCAGCTCTGATTTGGTGCTGCCAAACTCCTTGCTGATTTCATCCAAGCCATACTCTTCTGTTATTACAGCAGGCTGTACTTTTATAAGCTCAATAACGTTTGATTCTGCATTCAATATCACATTAGCATGCAGCATTTCTGACAATTGGCGCAGAGGAGCATACAGCCTATTGTCCTTTAAAAATGGCACCGCATCCAATTTATAACGGGCTTCGTTAAAATATACGACTGGTACTCCATTTCCCAGCACGACTTTATCTTTTAATTCTGTATGTATGGTTACTTCTTCGTTCACATTATCCCAGCTCGACTTTGCACCGAACATATCAGCAATGCGGGCTACCGGAACAAACAATCGTCCTTCTGACACATAAAGCGGATCCGTTATCTTCACTATTTTCCCATTAAATTTAATCGTCCAATCTTCCGCAGCAGCTGCATTCCCTGCGTGGACACTCGACATAGGTCCGATACAAAGCAGAAACAAACCCAATATCATGGTGATGATAAGACCTCTAATCCGCTTGGCATCTCTGATCATGCGTACCTCCCAGTTAATTAAGTTGGTGTAAAATCCAACGTTCATCTTCTGGGCAAAATTATATCACAGTTTATTGGGACTTTAGCATTAACATTTTCACAGAATTAACCACAAACGATACAAAAGGACAAAAAAATGAAAACCCTTACTTCATTAAGATACAGGAAGGCGGTATAAAATCAGAAAGCCAAACGCCATTATTAGCCAAATAAAAGCTGACGCCAAGAGATAATGCAAGCTCGGTGTTAACATGCAGGATGACTAGTTCTCCTCGCCTTTTTTCTGCAAGTGCTGCAAAATCAAGCGATTCCGAAAGATGAACATATTGTCTTCCCATTGGCTTTAAACCTTCAGCTAAAATAATATTCGAAACCTTAGTGTTCGTACCATGAAACAATAGGGCAGGGGGCTTCGCCACTTTATAAGTTATTCTTTCAACGCGACTTGCCCGTCTCACAAAGGGAAAGTGCTTGCCGAATCGTCTCCGAAACAATATCCTCCGCAGTTTGGCCGGAAGTAAGCATCCTCGTTCCTTGACCAGCCCATAGGGACATATATTCTGAATTGTTTTGGCTGCTTGCAGCGTTTCTTATATCACGAGTCACGGTGTTTTGAGTAGGAAAAGGAAGGGGCTCGATCCCGTTCTCTTCCCAATGCTTAATAAATGTATTACGTATGCCTCTAGCTGGTCGACCCGAGAAAGCTTTCGTAATAACCGTGCTCTCCTCTGTACTTTTCAGCAGAGCCTGCTTATAAACCTCATGCGCACCAGATTCAATCGCTGTAAGAAATCGCGTCCCCATCTGGACGCCCTGTGCTCCTAAAATAAGTGACGCTACTAATCCTCGTCCATCCATAATGCCGCCCGCAGCAATGACTGGAATGCTCACACGATCTACAATTTGCGGTACCAAAGCAAATGTTCCAATATTTGCACCAAGCTGATGCTCGGTTATATCAAACGTTCCTCGATGTCCGCCCGCTTCGCTGCCTTGGGCAACTATTGCATCGCAGCCTGCTTGCTCCGCCAGAAGCGCTTCGTTCACCGTAGTTACCATCGCAACAACAAGAAGATTAGCCTCTTTAGCTTGCCGCAAGAAAGGCTCCGGAAGAATACCGAATGCTGTGCTGATGACAGGAACCTTCTCTTCGAGCAAAACAGCCATTTGTTGGTCAAAACGATCGGGAGTCGACACATGTTCCACACTCGCATGAGAAATTCCAAGCACATTCCGCATAAGGTTTAACTCTCGCTGAACTTCTCCAATTCGAGTACTGTCATCCGAAGTTTGCGTCGCAAAAAGATTAACCGCAAAAGGCTTATCTGTCAGCTTGCGGATTTCATTAATCGTTTCGCGAATGGCAGCCGGCTCCATATATGCAGCGCCAACCGTTCCTAGTCCACCTGCATTCGATACTGCTGCTACTAATTTTGCAGTCGATGACCCGCCAGCCATTCCAGCTAAAAAAAGCGGATAACGAATATTAAACAGTTGGCAAACCTCAGTATGTAGATTTATATTCATTTTTTCTTCTCCAATTTGTTATGATTTTTTGAATCATTAGAGTCAACCCAGTTATTATTCTTATTCTCTTAAATTGTACACTTTTTATTTTCTTAGAACGATTTTATCATATAAAAAAAACGCAGCCTAATCAGGCTGCGTTAAATCTTATCTACGTTATTTATTCTAAGCCATGCTCATACCGAATGTCATACAATCCTTGAATCAGCAGCTCTCCTGGATCACGATTCAACTGCAAATGTGTTAACAATAGATGCAAAGAAACAGCACATACGTTATTTCCATCTATGATTGCTGGAAAACCCACTTCAAAAATCGGACCGTGGTCTTCCTTCCAAGCCAGTCCCGCATGTACCTGTTCCGGAGCAAACTCTTCTGTTACAGCTTTTATACATTGCGGTACGAGTACTTTGTCTATGATCTCTTTAGCCTCATCTTCATTCGTAGCCGGTTTAGGCAGAGGCTTGCCACCTTCTGTCTCCATAAGATCGACGAAAAAAGAAGCCAACCATACTGCTGGATCATTATCCGATTGGAATCTAGCAATTAACTCGCGCAGAAAAAATCCGCACGAATATACACTGCCCGATTCATCCTTCACGTTAAATACAAAAACCGGGCCGTAATCTACAATATTTGATACCTGTGCTTCAACCTCGTTAAAATGCATTTTTAAAGCTGCAAGACCATTATGGTGAACAGCCTTTATAAGCTCAGCCCATTTCTCCTCGGACATCCCAGCTTCCTTATTATTTACTTCCTCGTTAGTTGTCTCATTATTCGTTGTCATCGTCTCACCTGTCTCCTATCCTACTATCATCTCGTAAAGCAGGCTATATTTAGCTATCTCGTAGGGTAACTCGTCTTCAATGCGATTATGGAATGCCACAAATGCTACATCTATTATTATAGGCATGTGTCAATCAGACTAGCAAACACTAGACGATAGCAAATAGAGGATATTCAACGGATTACGACAGAGGGAATGATGCAATTTTTAATCAGAGGCCATATATCACGAGGTTTGTTGACGATTTTGGAAGCTATGGATACTATCAAATCTTTGGCCGGAATGCAAATAATAGCATTGCCTCCATCGCCCATTGCCATATATGCATAATTCCCATCCTCTTCATGCAGCCACCACAAATAACCGTATTTGTTCGCATTCATTGTGATCGACTCATCATGCCACGTTTTGGAGACAATCTGTTTATCCTCCCAAATACCGTCATTTAAATATAGAAATCCAAAACGCGCCATGTCTCTGAGCGTTAGACAAAGCCCCCAACCCCCTGTCGAAATTCCGTTAGGGTCATGAATCCATCCTTTTAGGTTTTTCCCAAATAGATCTTCGATACCAAACGATTTCATTTGGCGCTCAGCAATAATTTTCATCCCAATTGGCCCAAACAACTGCTCATTTGCAAACTCACGAGCGCTTTTACCTGTCGTGCGTGTCAAAATAACCGATAGCAGATGTGCACCCGCAGTACAATACTGAAACTCGCCCATTCGCCCTTTTTGTCCCAGTAGGTCAAGCGTATATTTGGTCCAATCCTTTTGCCTCCGCAGTCTGTCCAGCGGCTCCTGCGCTCCCCCTCCTGGTTTCCATGTAAAAGGAAACGGCGCCGTCATCATGAGAAGCTGCCGGATCGTTACCGCCCGCTTCTGAATGTCGCTRGCAACGGAAACATATTCCGGGAAGAAATCCAGTACCTTTTCGTCTACACTTTTGATATATCCTTTGTCTATAGCGATGCCGATGAGAGCAGATGTGATGCTTTTTGTAACCGAAGCTACATGATGGGTATCACTAGCGATAAAGCTGTTTTCATATTTTTCAAAGGCGATATAACCCTTATGCACAACAACAATACCATTTAGATTACTATATTGTGTCTTTATTAGTTGGTTAAGTTCGGAAAACTTTTCTGTGTCCATGCCGAGAGCTGCTGGCTCCCTCGTCCGCCACTCTGTTGTTGGCCAGTAATCTCTTTGCATTATAGATACCTCCCGGTTAAGGACTGTGGATTTCCTTTCAGCACATCGGGTGAACCTTCTGCAATAATATAACCTCCTTCTGGGCCGCCGCCTGGTCCAAGTTCTATCATCCAGTCGCAGGAAGCGAGAACAGCCGGGTTATGCTCAATAACGATTACAGAATTCCCATTTGCTATAAGCTCGTCTAACAATTCGATGAGCTTTGCGGTATCATACAGACTAAGACCAGTGGTAGGCTCATCCAGTATATACAGGGTATTCCCTTTCCGTCTTCGGCCAATCTCTTTAGCGAGTTTTATTCTTTGCGCTTCTCCGCCGCTTAATGAGGGTGTGGGCTGACCCAGTTTTAAGTATCCGAGCCCCATTCGATCCATTACTTTTAAAGCTGTCATAATTACCTTGTTGTCTTCAAAGAAAACAACCGCTTCCGAGACGCTCAGTTCTAAGATGTCAAAAATATTTTTACCTTTGTATTCGATCGATAACGTGTCATCGTTAAACCTTTTCCCATAGCATGCTGTGCATGGTTTTTCTATTTTCAAATTGCCGCCCAGCCAGATTGCCGTATGTCCACTGCCGCAGCATTCCGAACATGCRCCTTTCGAGTTGAATGAGAAGTGGGCTGAAATAAAATTCCGCTTCACGGCTGCCGGCTGTTTGGCAAACAAGCTGCGAATTTTATCCCAAATGCCGATATAAGATGCAGGATTGGAGCTCGAGCTCCTGCCTATAGGTGCCTGTGATATTTCGGCGTAGCCACTAATATGCTCCAAGCCCTCCAACCGATCCGCAGCCATTTGAGTCATCATGGCTTCTACCTCATTGCCCATTTCGGTTTCTTCGTTGCTGTCCTGCTTATTACGAAAATGGTTTTTCAGGAGAGGGAGCAGCGTATTTGAAATCAGCGAGCTTTTACCGCTTCCCGACATACCTGCAATCCCGACCATTACACCTAAAGGAATAGCTGCTGTCACATCCTTGAGGTTGTTCGTTTTGGCATGTCGAATGGTTAGACAAGGTACTGTTTCAATACACGGATGTTTAGTTCTGGACAGCATGGTCATTTTGCCTGAAAGATATTGGCCAGTGATAGACTCTTTGCACTCGAGCAATCCTTCTAAATCACCCTCATAAATAACCTCTCCACCTTCAATACCCGCCATGGGTCCTATATCTATGATATGCTCTGCTATTTTAATTGCATTATTATGGTGCTCTACAACAATCACCGTATTGCCCAGATCTTTGAGTGCGCGTATAAATTTTAAAACATCCGATTTTTCAGACTCATGCAGCCCTGCTGTAGGTTCGTCGAGAACATAGATCATCGAATCCATTTTTGCATCCAAATGTGAATGCAGAAATAATCGCTGTATTTCTCCTCCACTCAAAGTTGGCATTTCTCTGTAAAGGGAAAGATGGCCGAGGCGTGCTTTAATCAAGTTATTCGTTTTAAGCAATATTTCTTGCAGCAAGTTTTTCCCCATCATTGTGAATGTGTTTTGCTGGAACAAATCTTCAAGCACTTCATTCACTTCTGAGATTGTCATCCGCCCAAGTTGACCAATATGCTTGCCATTTAACAGCACTGCCCTTGCCTCTTCACCCACTCTAAATCCATGGCACTCGGAACATACAATATTAGCATACACACCATTTAACGGTTCTCCTCTATGAAGGCGAGTATGAAATATGTTCGTTAAACAGGCGCTGCGTTTTTCAGAATTGCCGTTTGCATAATGCCCATAGATGATTTCTCCCCTTACTTCTTCTGGCAGTTGTAAGAAAGGAATAGCTAAATAGGAATGGAACTTCCTTTGAAATAATCGCAAATAACCAGGAGTTAAGCCGACTCCATCAAGAACCTGCTCCAAAGTCATACGGCTATCTGAAACAAGTTTTTCCATGTCAACTTTAAAATACGATCCTCGCCCAGAGCACTTGATACACATTCCATTTGGAGAAAGGTAGGAAAAATAACTTGGCGACAATCGCTCCTCGCTATTCCCGCATTCTAAGCAGAATAGGTTGTCATTCACAGCTGTTCCGCAGGTGGAGCAACGAATTGACCCTTCTCCAGCATAGAGCAGTGCCACCCTATTCATAATATTGGTCTTTGAGCCTACGGTTGAGCGCGTGTTGCTTTGACGTATCGTATTTTGCTGCACGGCTATGGCTGGGCTTAAACCTTCTATACTGTCGAATTTGTCTTCATTATCAAGCCCAGCAACAATACCTAAGGATTGCAAGTATTGCTTGCGTCCTTCCTCAAAAATAATATCAAACACAAGGCTGGATTTACCTGATCCGCTGACGCCAGTTGCTGCCACCAGCTTGTTTTTTGGAATTGAAATGTCTACGTTCTTGAGGTTATGCACTCGTGCCCCTTTTATCGTTATGTTTTTCTGCTCCATCTCATCGCCCCTTATTCTAGATTTGACTATGCAAGAGGTCCTATCGGCAAATATATATCTACGACATGTTTTGTTTGTGGGTTTGGGTCTGGTTCGCTGACATATACTTCAAAACTTGAGGTGTCACGAGGAAGATAACCGCTTTGGGGCAGCCATTCGCCGCATAAATAGTCCCAAGCTTCACTATACTCATTTTGGTATATTTCAAAATGACCTACAGCGTATTTGCCGGAAGGAATAATCATGATTCCGACATCGCTATCCCCTTTTTCGATGACCTTGGCAGCACTGCTTGGGATTGTCACACAAAGGCTGGTTCTTCTATGATGATCCTCTGTAATTTCCGGATGATCATGATAGATCGTCAACACTTTTATGCTGCTCGAATCGATGAGGTTCCATTTGCTTAAATAAGCGAGCAGCTGGTGCATGAGTGATTCAAAAACAAGCTTTAATTGTTCATAGGTGCCAAGATGCCTCACATAGGCAACATTCATGTCGCCAATCGTCTCAATGGTTACCTTTCCTTTTACCTTATTTTCATCATCCTTTTTTGTCATTTTCAGCATACTTTCATGATAAGGAGATATTTTTATCAAGTCTTTGCAATTCTTGCGATATTGATTTCTATAATAGCTCGGGCTTACACCATAATAGTTTTTAAACGCCCGTGAAAAAATCGCAGTATCCGTAAAACCAAATTGATAAGCGATAGCCGTAACTGTCATATCTGGCCGATGAATGAGAAAATTCAATGCTTTCTCCAGCTTCACTCGGTTTACGTATTGCAGCAATGATTCATTTACAATCCCTTTAAAAATTTTATGAAAGTGATACTTTGAAAACCCGGCAATGGAAGCAAGCTCATCTAGTGAAAGAGAGTCACATACATTTTCTTCTATATAATCCTGCACTTTATGAATGCGACGCAAATACTCTTTTTTACTTTGAGAAATTGTCATATATGATCCCTCCGACCTTTTGGAGCAACATTAGTCCATTACAGAATACAGAATAACATATGTTAAAATATGTTTTTCCAAAAACGAATTCAATAATGTATTACATTTGTGTATTGTTCTGGCATCTGATGAAGTTTAGAATGAATAAAACTTCAAGAGAAGCGAGTGAGGACTAAAATGAAAATGTGGATTGAAAAATGGAAACACCTGTTAGGTATTCTTTCCATTCCTCTTCAGGGGTTTATTTRTATGGGGATTGCCAGCAATATTGGACCGGACATTATTTTGGATTATTTTTGGATAGATACGTTAATTCCTTTTGTAAAATGGTTTATCTTCCCTTATATAAGCTGGATGCCTGTTTTATATCTAAGCTTTTTGTATCTAGCTGTTAAACATCGCCGTATTTATTGGCGTACTCTATTGATCTATAATATTTCCGTCATGGCATGCAATGTTGTTTTCTGGTTTTTTGCTACCCTTGTCCCTCGGCCCGATGTTGATGGCGCTGACTTGGCGAGCAGGCTTGTTAATTTTATTTACGAGTCTGACGCACCCTTTAACTGTTTTCCTAGTGTCCACTGCTTAACAAGTTATTTGCTATTCATAACTCTGAAACGTGAATTAATTGTCAAACTGTCTGTTAGAGTCTTTATGTACATTTTGTTGTGGCTCATTATCATCTCCACTGTCTTCACCAAGCAGCATGCACTCATTGATGTATTTGGAGGAATTCTCTTCGCTGAAGTGACATACCAGGTTGTCCATTATATCTCATCTCGAAATCAGCGGCGTGACAAGCTGGCTACTACAAGTATGTAGCAATGGGAACTATGATCATTACAAAGGGCTAGAAAGTAGAGGTAACAAAAGGGAGGACCATCTCAGAAATCAGAATTGGTCTTAACTGGTAGACTTACATAATGGGGGAGTGGGTTTCCTGCAAACTTGCTTCCACCAAAGAAGACCGTTCCCCTATTATGTATAGGAAAACGGCCGCCGCTTAATTTACTACTTCTTCCCGTTCTCCCCAAGTCGTCACTCTGACGCTAACTAGAGGTTTCGGATCGCCTTCGAATTTACAACTGAATGATAGCGGCTGTCCACCTTTTCTTACGATTGGCGCATCGGCGGAAGCATGAATGGTTCTTAGTAGATTCCAGTTCTGATCATAAACTTTACCGATTCTGTCACCTTCACAAACGAGATATTGGTTCACGAAAACTTCTGTATCAAACGTCATATAAACACCATTCGTATAAAAAGTTGGACGTTTAATCGAAGCATCATCGTTACCATATGAAGGAATGACACGCAGCGTAAATTTTAGCGGTTGATCCGCATAYCGGTTGAAATGCGTCCAATCTGCTCCCCCTGGCTGGCCTGGCTGGAGCTCCGCCGGGTTGCATACGAGCGGTTTTGAGATATGGACAGGGTATAAATTCCACTTTCCTTCACCTGAAGCTTCCAAATGCCAATCGCTTTTCGGGTCCTTCAACCGTTCCCGTTGTTCGGATGTGAAGGCGCCGGCTTGTCTTGCTGTCTCCCACTCGCGCACGGATGTAAATACCGACTCAATGTTACCGTTTCGCCCAAGCACCTGCATATCGGCAACTAAAGCAAAACCAGCGTTAAAACCTGCCGCTTTCGATAATACCCACTCTATTTCATCAGGTGACGTCGCTTCGAACTGATCGGAAGCAGAACGAACAAGAAACCATCCAAGCATTGACGGAATGAAGTTACGGGCAAAATACCGCTGGTTGGTAAGCCGCCATTCTAGCTGCCCTTCACGTGTTGCAGCACCCCAAGGCTCGCCCCAGTTGAACCTTGTGAATACATGCCACAAATAGTTTGGAACGACAATGCTAGCATCGTTAATGACTTCTTCTCCCCAGCCGTCATAACACATTTTCACAAAACGATTCACTCCATACCCGTCATGACCTGTTGCATAGCAGCCTTCCAAACCATCAAATGATATTTGCTTCAAGCCCGTTTTCATAAATAGCTCGTTGATGCGAACGCAATATTCGTCCTGCAGCTCAATGTTCGGGAAAAATACATCGTAAGGGTGATCCCATAGTCGACCTATAATCGTACCGATTTCATGCGTCGCGATGGTTGTTCCATTTGCTCCACGCTTAACGCCTGTCAGCTTCCACGGCGCGCTTTCTGTAACTCCATCATATTCGATTTGTTCACTTCCGATTTGTGCTGTATGCCGGAACAAATGTAGTTGAAACGGCGCGGGATCATCAACCTCGATACAATCTGCTTCTAAGTCAACCGTTGCAACTAATTGCGACATGCCTGCCATTTGCAGCCTTTCATCCGGCACTGGCGTTACATAGGAATCATTTAATGTCGTAAAGTTGGATAGTGTATGCACGCCGACATGAACACCCTCACCTTCTGCCATCGCCACAGAAGACTTTAAACCCTCATCGCCATTCGGGAAGCTTTTTGGCTTCAGAGTGAAATGTCCCCAATTGATGAATGGATCGGGATGATACACGTATTTGAGACCAGCCATTTTCGTAAAACGTACAGCTTCGGACATTGTAGATTCGGAGAAATCCGTAATCAGGTACGATTGGTTTGCCATAGGCGATATTTTACCCCAGACCCCTTCAATCATAGGATGAGGCAGTCCTTCTCCAATCTCAATCGCTTCAATCGTCGCAAGCACATGCTGTAACTCACAACCGAACAAAGCAATACTTGTTCCAACGATTGATGCGTCGTCCCCACTAATGGGTGAACAAAGCAATACTTGTTCCAACGATTGATGCGTCGTCCCCACTAATGGGTG
>NZ_JBFRDK010000104.1:0-23916 GCF_052113545.1 Paenibacillus sp. TAF43_2 | reverse complement strand
GTTGTGAAAGAGACGCAGTTTAGGCAAATGGTAAAGAGCGGCCAGCTTGAGGATTTAACTGATGTTTATAATAAATATGCTTCGCCCACCATTAAAGGCATCGTTGAAACAACGAATGGGCTCGCACTCAAATCAGTTACAGTAGATGGGAAAATGTATGCCTTGCCAAATGTAACACCGGAATCAGATATGGTCCATTACATGTGGATCCGCAAGGATTGGTTAGATAAGCTAGGTCTAGAGCCGCCAAAAACGATAGATGATCTGGAAAAGGTGGCTAAGGCTTTTGTGGAACAGGATCCCGACGGTAATGGAAAGGCAGATACGGTCGCTATCTCGGGCCCGCAATTGGGAGGAACTATCAATGCGGATTTTATGAATCCGAATAATAACAATTATGGGTTTGATCCCGTGTTCGCTTCTTTTCATTCCTATCCTGGATTTTGGGTGAAGGATTCTGAGGGGAAAACAACGTATGGTTCTATTCAGCCAGAAACGAAGCAAGCGCTTTCTAAACTGCGTGATTTTTATGCAAAGGGTTTAATTGACAAGGAAATGAGTATTCGTAAGAATGCTCAGGAATTGATCAAGAATGGAACCGCAGGCATTTATTTTGGTGTATGGTGGTCAGGCGGGTACGGCCCGTTAGCGGATGCGATCAAGAACAACCCAGAAGCAAACTGGCAGGCTTATGCTGTACCTCTTGATAGTAAGGGTGAATTCACTCCACATATGGGTAACCCGTCGAATCAATATCTTGTTGTCCGCAAGGGCTACGAGCATCCTGAAGCAGCAATTAAAATGCAAAATCTTTTGTATCGCGACGAATCAAAATTCGATGTGAATGTTGCGATTAGCAATTATCCATTGCRTTTGGTTTATGCTTCGATGGATGTAATGGATGTTACCTATAATATGTTAAAAGAGGTTTTAGCAGGTACGAAACAACCGGAAGAGCTAGATCTTCCCGGATATAATTTATTAAAGGCTGATGCTGAAAATATCAAAAAAGTTAAATTAGAACCTTACGACAATTATGATATTCAATATTGGAATCCGAATGCGGATATAGGCGTATGGAAACGAATGTATTCTACATTTGTAGGTATATCGCCATTGCAGCAGCCGTATAAGAAAACTTATAGCGTTACCTATTCACAGACAAAAACGATGGAAAGAAAATGGGCTGCATTAGATAAATTGGAAAAAGAAACATTCCTCAAAATTATTATGGGTGCTGCGCCATTAGATTCATTTGATCAGTTTGTACTCGATTGGAAGAAGCAAGGCGGAGATCAGATTCTAGCAGAAGTAGACGAAATTGCAAAACAGTAAAATCCCTAGAGGCGTCAGTGAAATCTGTCGCCTTTCTTTAAAAATATAAGAATTTATAAATTTGTTAGCTTATAAAGGATTAAGAAGTCTTATATTTCTCGGAATGAAACGCACTGCGCCGCCAACTGACGGCAACAGCCGTTTCACCTTGATCAAGTGAGAATGGAAGTGATTCACAATATGAAAACCAAGGGTTATGCCAAGCATTACTATCTCATGCTCCTACCCGGATTTATTTGGTTGGCTCTTTTCAGTATCGTTCCTATGTTTGGGATTGTTATCGCTTTTCAGGATTTTAATCCTGGCTTGGGTATTTTTCATTCTGAGTGGATTGGTTTGGAAAATTTCAAGTATATGTTTACGCTTAATGATAGTAAAACGATATTTTTTAATACCATTTTCATTGCTGTGATGAAAATTGTAGCGAATTTGATCGTACCGCTGACTTTTGCCTTGTTGTTGAATGAATTGCGCGTAACCATCTTGAAAAGATGGATTCAGACGATTGTTTATTTGCCCCATTTTTTATCTTGGGTTATTCTTTCTGGTATTCTTCTGGATATTTTTTCTTTTAATGGACCGATTAACGCTATTATGTCTGTATTCGGCATAAGTCCTACTTTATTTTTTGCCAGAGCGGATTTGTTCCCCTTTATCATTGTTGGAAGCGATGTCTGGAAAGAGTTTGGCTTTAATACGATTATTTTTTTGGCGGCATTGACGGGAATCAATCCCTCTTTATATGAAGCAGCTGCGATCGATGGTGCCTCGCGCTTGCAGCGTTTGAGAAATATCACACTGCCTGGCATGATTACAACGGTTATTTTGCTCACTGTGCTAAGTCTTGGAAATGTCTTAAATGCGGGATTCGACCAAATCTTTAACCTTTATAATCCTCTTGTTTATTCTAGCGGGGATATCATTGACACCTGGGTATATCGAACGGGGTTGTTGAATTTGCAGTATGGATTAGCAACGGCAATGGGGCTGTTAAAATCTGTTATCAGCTTTACTTTAATTGCGACTTCCTATTTCTTGGCTGCTAAGTTTGCAAATTATCGTATTTTTTAAACGTACGAACCGAATTTCACGACGACATGTTTAATATAAAGGAGCATTACTATGGTTATAGAAAAAACATTTGGCTCCAAGGCATTTGATGTTTTGCTTGTCGTGCTTCTGGGTGGTATTGCACTGTTGTGTGTACTTCCCTTATGGTACACGCTTGTAATCTCGTTAAGTGAGAATGCAGCGGCTTCCGCAGGTCAGGTTGGATTRTGGCCGGTGGGGTTTAATTTCGGTGCCTATCAAGAAATTATGGGGGACAGCAAGTTKTTTAATTCGTTTTGGATTTCAATTCAGCGTGTTGCATTAGGAGCAAGTCTTAATTTTGTCATCATCCTTCTATTAGGTTATCCCTTATCCAAAAATACCAAAGATTTGCCTCTTCGTAATGTATTCATGTGGATTTTGGTTTTCACTATGCTGTTTAACGGCGGCCTGATTCCTTGGTATCAAACGATTAAATCACTCGGCTTGATCAATAATATTTGGGCGCTTGTGCTAGGGCAAAGCGTACCGGTATTTAATGTTATTCTCGTCATAAACTATTTTCGCAATCTGCCTAAGGAGATAGAAGAGGCGGCGTTAGTGGATGGAGCAGGGCCGTGGCAAATGCTTATTAAAATTTTCACTCCTCTGGCTGTTCCGGTGCTTGCGACAGTTACTTTATTCAGTATTGTCTATCATTGGAACGAATTTTTTAACGGTCTTGTTCTCATGTCCAATGCCGATCATTATCCGCTGCAAACCTACATCCAACAATTGGTCGTCATCATTGATGCGCAAACGATGACTGCAGAACAAATTCAAAAGATGAGTGAACTTTCTAATCAGACCTTAAACGCAGCCAAAATCTTTATTGCGATGATACCTGTTTTAATTATTTATCCGTTTTTGCAAAGATTTTTTATTAGTGGGATTACGTTAGGATCTGTAAAGGAATAACCAATAGTCTTGTAAGCTGATTTTTCATCTGCTATCGTTTTCATACTAATGGCACTTCACATTTGAGTATATATGTCATGCAGATCAATAATTGGACAAAGGAGATAAAAATTATGTTGCCATCACTCACATTTCTTAAACGTCAATTGGAAGGAATTCTACGCAATAAATTCGAGCAGGGTCATCAAACATCGGGTTATTTAGCCAAGCTGGAACAGCTTCCCGAAAGTTATGACGCCTATCTGGACTTCGCCCATAGTTTGGCTGCCATTCCAATGAGGGATAATTGGACTTACTATGAGCCAAACGATTTAGAGGAGATATGGCAGGAGTGTGATCCGACAAGGCCTCTCGGTCAGGTCGGAATCCTGAATTTAAAGGACAGTTCTAAGCGGGTAGAGGCGGCTTTTCTAGCTTCCGTATGCGGCTCAATGCTGGGCAAGCCTATTGAGGTAAACCCCAGCCTTTCGGAATTGCATCAAGCGCTTGCATCGGTAGGGGAATGGCCGCTGAACGATTATATTTCTGATGAAATGCTAGATGCGTTGGGCCGTCGTCATTGGTCTTGGTATGAGACGGCTCGTGGGGAAATTCGTTACGTGGCACCTGATGACGATATCAATTACACAATAATGGGAATGATGGTGCTAGAGCAATTCGGCGAAGGCTTTACAAAAAGAAATATAAGAGATTTATGGATAAATCATCTTCCGATAAGTACAACTTGGGGTCCGGAGAGAGCCATCCTACTACGATCTGGGTTTAGCTATTTGGAGCATGATAGGGAAATATTCAATCAGGCTGAAATAGAAGCTTGGCCTGACTTCTTGGTACAGGACACGGAACTATGCGGAGCAGCGATTCGCGCAGATGCTTACGGCTATGCCTGCCCCGGTCAACCAGCTCTTGCTGCCGAGCTGGCATGGCGGGATGCAAGCTTTACACACCGTCGTACCGGTATCTACGCTACCATGTTCATTGCTGCTGCGATTGCTGTCGCACATGTGCTTCGCGATCCGATTGAAATTATAAGTACTGCACTGCAATTCGTACCTAGAAGGAGCCGATTCTATGAGGCTGCTCAGGATTGCCTACAGATGGTTGCAAATGCAGATAACTGGCTGGAAGCCTATGAGCGTATTAACCATAAGTATGCGAATTATTCCCACTGTCAGGTTTATCAGGAAATAGGGACCTTAATTAATACGTTTCGATTCGCAGAAAATGTCGGCGATGGGATATGCAAGCAGGTGATGCAAGGCAACGATACGGACAGCTTTGGGGCAACAGCTGGGTCTTTGCTAGGTGTTTATTTTGGTTCTAATAGCTTAGAAACAAGATGGCTTGAGCCTTTTGAGGATCGGATTCATACGGGGTTATCTTATTTTCATGAGCAAAAGCTTTCCCGTTTGACTGAACGGATGGGGCGTTTGCCAGAGCTGCTGCATACCGGCCAACATCGGATTCAACCAAGTGAGCTTTATGTGTACGAAAACACGGATATGAATAGGTTGTAGCTGCTGAAAGAATCCTAAAATGATTTGAGGTGTGTCCTTGTGGCAAACATACTTGTAATAGGCAGTATTAATATGGATGTAGTAAATCATGTGTTGAAACATCCTCTTCCTGGTGAAACGATTAAGAGCTTGAAAACGGATTATAATCCTGGAGGAAAGGGAGCAAATCAGGCAGCAGCAGCAGCACTAGCTGGCGCTCAGGTTATATTCATTGGAGCTGTTGGAAATGACCCATTCGCTTCGCAGTTATTGTCTGCAATCCGTGGGATTGGAGTCCAGTCTGATTTTGTGTTTAATAAAGATGGGAACTCGGGGCTAGCTTCAATTACAGTAGATGCATCAGGAGAAAATCATATTATTCTTACTGAGGGAGCTAACGGG
This sequence comes from Paenibacillus sp. TAF43_2, assembly GCF_052113545.1. Classification (NCBI taxonomy): domain Bacteria; kingdom Bacillati; phylum Bacillota; class Bacilli; order Caryophanales; family Paenibacillaceae; genus Paenibacillus; species Paenibacillus sp. TAF43_2. Next base: position 18,676 of record NZ_JBFRDK010000104.1, on the reverse strand, counting down.
TTGTTAACGGTAAATGATATAAAAGATTCTCTAGAGTTGTTTGATTCTGCCGATATTGTGATGCTTCAAAACGAAATAAATTGGGAAACTACGAGATATGTGATGGAAGAGTCACATAGACGGGGAGTCAGTGTTTATTTTAATCCCGCCCCGGCAGTACAAATACCGATGGATATATTTCATTTCATTGATGTGTTAATTCTGAATGAATCTGAAGCCGAAACCTTAACTGGAATTGCCGTATCTAATAATATTCAAGCCATTCAAGCATCTGCAAAATTAAGAGATGAAGGAGTTGGTAAAGTCGTACTGACATTAGGAAATAAAGGCTCATTGTTTAYGGATAGTAACGATGCGGTTACGCATGTCCCAGCCTTCGACGTACGAGCCGCTGATACGACAGCAGCTGGGGATACCTTCATAGGAGTATTGGCTGCAACGACTGGTTCGAAGGATATTTCGGAAGAGACTCTGCGATTTGCTTCTGCTGCTGCGGCAATTAAGGTTACAAGAAAGGGTGCTCTAGCTAGTATTCCGAATAAATTGGAAATCGAGGAATTCTTAAGAGCAGCAAGTTCTCATAAGTAATTATTTTATATTTTATAAAATCATCGCTGCGTTCATTGTCTAAACAATTGCACAAAACGATGATATAGATGAATTTTTATTTGCTTGGAGTGATTACCGACAGAGTCATAAAAATCATTCGATCCATTCAATCTTTTGGCGCAATTACCGTACCTCGTTATTGTATTTTTCAATAAGGCAATCGAACAAATTATATTTATCTAGTTGTTCGACTCATCATTCAAAACGTATAGTTGGTGTATGAAGCTGGTTGTTCTTTAAGCTAATAGACTGATTAAGAACGACTTAGCAAAACATACCGCTCTATACTACAAGGTCATTGCGTATGGACGACGTGATCTGTATGTTCCCATGTCAGCACGTCAATTGATTAAGGAAGCTTACAAATCTATACACAACAACAGTAGTGAATATTCTGTATTAAAGGGAGCTCCCTCTGTCCGGAAAATAGAAAACCCGATCGAGTAAGATCGGGTTGTTTGTCTCTGTATTATGCATGATAGCTCTTCAAATCAGGGTTAAGAAGCACTATCCTCTTAACTCATACAAACTTCCGACTCGTCTTCTTCCCATCACAGCTGAACACTACACTATCTTCTTTTCCTCAACAAGAGTCTCCAGGTGAACGTTTTCCCCCAAAACTGAACGACATGTGGCAGCGTACGCTCCACATACTTCAGATGGAGCTCCATACCCTCATATTCATGAATAAGATAAAGCTCACCGACACGATTAAAATCGCCATCCTTAACCATCAAGCAAGGAAACCCGCCGTTTACTTTTGAATAAACAAGCTGATCGCGAATTTTCTTCCACGACTTATCGGTAATTTTCTACTCAGGGCCTTTTTTCTCGAAAATGTACAGATCAAGATCATTAACTAGATCCTTTGTCAGGTAGTTGCGGATGAACGAAATATCGATGGCTTCACGACAGAGGAGTTTAGCTTAGCGAATTCAATCGTTTCATCGTTAGTCAGATTAAGTTCGCGTATGATCCGCTGATGCGGCGGCAACTGTTCGATCCGGATCTAGATTCCACAAGTCATCACAAGAGGAGGAAGGGATATTCCATTCCGAGCGCTTGCTGTCCTTTTGCACCAGTTAATGATTCGAACTGCATAGGTCATGTTTTAACTTTACAAATGTTTATAGTTGCATGCGATTAGATATAACAAATCTCAGTTAAAGTAAACATACTTTGTCGAAAGGGGATTTGTTTTAAATGAGTAGAGTACGAAAAAAAATGTCAAGGTGGATAACGGCAATGCTGGTATTGCTGGTAGCTGCCACTGGAATTGTAAAGCCTATGCCGGCTCAAGCAGCTCCACCCGCGGCCATTCCGTCGCAAATCACACTGGCTATAGGCGGAGGCGCAGCCGATGGTAAAACGGCTATGGCTTTCAACTGGGTTGCGGACGCGACGGTAAACACATCAGAAATTGTTTACGGCACTTCTCCTGACTTGGCCGGCGGTACAACAAAAAGCGCCGAAGTTGCCACAGTCAATGCTTCAACTGTGACTGGCAGCGTTCCGGACAACAAGCTGGTTAACGTTAAAGAGGTACGTACATATCGTGTAGTTGTTCAGGATCTGACACCAGAAGCCAAATACTATTACAAAGTAGGAAACACAACCAACGGTTATTCCGCGGTCTCCAGCTTTACTGCGCCTGCAGATCCTGCGGCTAGGAAACCGTTTTCTTTTTTGATCACTCCTGATACGCAGGGAACATCCCCAAGCACGTATCAAAACACCGCCGACTTGTACGATTATATCAAGGCGAACCATCCGGATGCCGCATTTCTCGTCCATAATGGCGATGTAGTAGAGGATGCGAGTTTTTCAGACCACTGGCAGTATTTCTTTGATGCCGCTCAAAACCTTTCTAGTACGATGCCGATCATGGCTACCCCTGGTAATCATGACAATTCAATCTATGACAAAGATTCCATTCAGTATACAAACAGATTTAATTATACAACTCTGAAGAGACCAAGCGGTCTGTCTGCGGCTGCTGCTGGAACTGTGTATTCCTTTGAATATGGAGACGCTTTGTTCATCTCTCTTAATTCGTTTGGTCTGAATTCCAGTGATGATGCCGTACAATGGAAATTCTTGGATGAAGAGACGGCAGCATCGACCAAAAAGTGGAAGGTCGTAAATCTTCATGCTTCGCCTTATGACCCGGGCTCAAGCCACTATGCAGTGGACAATGTAATCGGTAAAAAGTTTACCGATGCCGGCATCGATCTGGTTCTCGCCGGTCACGAGCATGCCTATGCCAGAACCACATTAAAGACAATCTCAACTGCGGCAGGAACAGGAAGCATTCAAAAAGCGAAGTTTGGCGAAGCACCGACCTATGTCATAGGTGGATCGGTGTACAACTATGCGTACAGCTTGAATGCTACCAAAGACACTTCATGGAACGACTTCTTCTATGACCTTCGTATCAACAAAACAAGTCCAGGTGGCGGATCCATCTATTCACCAGGTGTATATAGCAGAGCTGAGGTTACAAGCAATTCAATCATTTATAAAACGTATTATAAAGCGACAGGCTCTGACAAGCCTTTCCGAGTCATCGATGAATTCACCATTACCAAATCGGGGAACGAGATCTCCCAGCCAACAGGCGGCGGCAAAGTGCCTGCCTCGGTGACATTTATGTTCGACAACTTCAATGAGAATACACGCAAGACGGTGAAAGACAAGTACATTGCCCGCTTTAACTGGGTAACTCCAGTAACAACAAAGTCGACGCAGCTCTTTTATGCGAAAAAATCCGACTTTGACAGCAACGGCGGCAAGTTCACGGATTTTGTTTTGGGAACCAATTTCACAGTAGATTTGAGGAGCAATATTGAGAATTTGAAGTATACAGGCGCAGGGACGCAATACTCAGTCGACCCGGTCCAAAGCCATAAAGCACAAACGGCTGTCCTCGAGCCGGGGACGGAGTATGTGTACAGCGTAGGTGACGGCGTTCAAAATGTGACGAGCGTTACAGCGCCTGCCAGCTTCATGACACCTGCCAGCAACATCGATACTTTTAACTTCAACTGGATTTCCGATGCCCAAGCAAACGATACCAGAGGTTATGCAGCAACGCTCGATAGTTATAATAAAATGAGTAAAAAGGCGCTGACGCAAGCCTTTACAGATTTTCCGGATGCTGCGTTTGTCCTGAGCTCGGGCGATCAGGTCAACTTTGGTTTCGACACATGGGAATGGGATGCATTCTTTGAGGCCAATCAGGATTTGTTCTCGAAAGTGCCGCTTTACATGGCGACGGGCAATCATGAGTTCGATGGAGCGGGCAACAGCTGGGCCAACAACAGCTGGACTCCTGTGGACCCTACGCTGCAGAACTTTTTGGGCCGCCACAATCCGCCTAAAAATGGCGCATCCTTTTACGGTGGCGGCGAAGGCACGGAACGAATGGTTTCGGGTATGACGAAATTACAACTCGAATCCAGCAACTATTATTTTGTACATGGCGACACGCTGTTCTTGGTGATGGATTATCAGGATCAGAGCACCGCTGCGCAGATCAAAGCACAGCAAGACTGGATGAAAGCTGTCGTGAAACAAAATCCGACCAAATGGCGCGTTGGAATGTTTCACAAAACGTTGTTCGGATATCGGATGGCCTCTCCTGTAGCCTCCTGGACGAACGCTTTTGATGAAGCGGGAATTGATGTGGTGTTGATGGGACATGACCATATTTATGCCCGCACCAAGCTTCTCGCAAGCGGCAAAGTCGTTGCAGAGTACGGCGACGGGACAACCTATCTAACGAATTACTCTGCAAATAATGACAACCGTGGATCGTTATACAAAGAAAATCCTGCCATTGCGTACGTCGATATTAGAGAAGTCGGACGGGGATTTGCCAATATTTCGATTTCGCCTGATCAAATTAGAGTGACAAGCAAAGGTTTCGATAAAAACGATGAACTGCAAACCGGGGATGTTGACGTGCTGGTTACCAATAAACCACGTACTTATGATTTGAATGCCTGGAATTATCCAGCGGTTCCGCAGGAAGTCGATGAATTTACGATCACGAATATTGCCGTCAACGGGTTTGCCAAAGAAGGGCAAACATTGAATGCCTCGATTACGCCGGCGAGCGCTACTGCATCCTTCAAATGGGAAATCTCGAAGGACGGTACGTCTTGGACGACTATCGCAGGAGCAACAGCTGCTAATTACGCGATCAAAGCGGCGGACGTAGGTTCATATTTGCGAGCTGTTGCAACGGGAACAGGTTTTTATAACGGAGTTGTTACCAGCACAGCCACAGGCAAGGTCACTCCGCTTGCCGGCAGCGGCTCAGCAAAAATAAAAATCAAAACAGCAAACGATCTGGTTGCACTGTCACAGAAATTTGGCACGCCTGAATATCCGTTTGACGGGAATTACGAACTGTCGGCGGATATTGATATGACAGATGTTACGTTTACATCGATCGGCAGAGACACGGTTCCAAAACAATTTATTGGGACATTTAACKGAAAAGGTTATATCATTCGCAATCTCAAAATTTCGTCCACTGACACTAGCACGGGCTTCTTCGCTTATATCGGAACTGGTGGCAGAGTAGTAAATCTAAATTTGGCGAATGTAGACATAACCGGTATGAATAGAACTGGAATTATTGCAGGGGTATCCAGCGGTACGATTGAGAACAGCTATGTGGACGGCAAAGTAACCGGTACCGGTTATACAGGCGGTATAGCAGGGCTGCTTTATGCGGGCATATTGCAAAACACGGTCATGAACGCAGATGTTAGCGGGACCACAGCAGGCGGCTTAATAGGAGGCACCAATTATAACGGTTCTGGTTGGTCGCTTATTCAACAAACAGTTGGAAATGTAATTTTAAATAACGATGTGAGAGGTAAGGTTGCAAGAATAGGTGCAACTCAATATACCGGTGGTATCGTCGGTGATATGGGTGGCGGTTCGGGCAGCGTGCTTCAGACCCTTAATGGCAATACATTCTCATCTGAAATTATTGGAAATCCTACGAAGCTGCTCGCAGGCTATTGGTCAGGCAGCAGGCCGATCGTTGAATCCAATCAAGTGAACTACTATGACAGCGCAAAGTTAAACACAAGCGGCATACCTTCGGAAACCGTCTCTGCTTTTGTAGCGAAGTCGGCAGCTGATTTTGCACAGCAAGCAACTTACGTGGCTTTGGGTTGGGACTTTACGAGCATTTGGAAATGGGATGCCACGAATAACGCACCCGTGCCTCGCGTTCTTGATCTTGGCGGGGGCTCGGATAATATAACAATCAAAACTTCAAGCGATTTGGTTGCATTGTCGCAGAATTTCGGTACGCCTGAATATCCGTATGATGGGAATTACGAGTTGTCGGCGGATATTGATATGAAGGATGTGGAGTTTGCCGCGATCGGCGGAAAAGACACATCAAAGCCATTTATAGGCACGTTCAACGGAAAAAGATATACGATAAGCAATCTCAAAATTTCAACGACAAACAGCAGTACAGGTTTCTTTGCCTACATCGGCAATGGAGGCAAAGTCGTAAATCTGAAATTGGTGAATGTCGATATTACCGGTGGCAATAGCACAGGTGCTATTGCAGGAACTTCCATGGGTACGATTGAAAACAGCTATGTGAGTGGTAAAGTCACCGGTGGAAGCATTACTGGCGGTATTGTAGGTACGCTCCATGCAGCCACTTTGCTAAATTCCTTCGTATCTGCAGATGTGAGTGGAACAACAGTTGGAGGCTTGATTGGCGGTACAGGTTGGAACAGTGCAGGTTCGCCTATTCCCGTTCGATATGAGACTTCGCCAACCGTCATTCTGAATAACTATGTGGGTGGAACGTTTAATAAGCTTGGCACATATTCCGGTGCAATGGTTGGTGATATGGGCGGTTCTGCTGGAAATCTGCTCCAAACCTTAAATGGCAATGTGGTAGCCAATGCAATTAATGGACCTGCTCCTGGTCCAATCGCAGGGTATTGGTCCAGCAGCAGGCCAATCGTGGACTCCAATAAAGTCAATTACTATGACGGAGCGCGTTTAAGCACTAGTGGGTTGCCTTCAGTGATTATCCCAGCATTTGCTTCAAAGTCGGCTGCTGATTTTGCGCAGCAAGCAACCTTCGAAGCCTTGGGATGGGACTTTACGAACGTATGGTATTGGGATGAAACGAACAGCATTCCCGTGCCTCGAGTGCTTAATCTTGGTGAGGAAGAAGAAGGAACAATCTCTGCTCTAACTGTTACCGGTGGAACGGTTGAAGTAGACGGTGCTGCCGCAGGAAGTTCTGCACAGGTTGAGGAAGGCTCGACGGTTATAGTAACTGCGGCTGTTCCAAACGGACAACGCTTTGTAAAATGGAGTGCGGCAGGGCTTGCATATGGAAGCAACACAACAAATCCACTGACATTTACGATGCCGGCAAACCCGGTTTCATTGACGGCTGAATTCGAAATTGAACCGATGACGAACGCGGATTTGAGTGATCTTACAGTGGACGGCACGACAATAAGTGGATTTAATGCGAATACGCTGAGTTACACGCTGAATGTGCCGAACATAAAAACTTCCGTGACGGTAGCAGCAACCGGGTCCGACTCGAAGGCAACTGTCGCTATCGCAGGAGGCAGCAACCTGGTTGTTGGAGACAACACGATAACGGTTACTGTAACGGCGGAAGACGGAGAAACAACGAAGGTCTATACGGTTATCGCAAAGCGCGGGGCAGCGGAGCTGTCTTCCAATGCCGAACTGAGCGATTTGAAAGTGGACGGCACGACAATAAACGGATTTGACGCCAATACGTTGAACTACACGTTGAATGTGCCGAATGGTCAAACTTCCGTGACGGTAGCGGCAACTGGGTCCGACTCGAAGGCAACTGTCGCTGTCGCAGGCGGCAACAGCCTGATTGTCGGTGACAATGCCGTAACGGTAACCGTAACGGCAGAAGACGGAGCGACGAAGAAAGTATACACGATTACCGTACAACGCGCCGCTGCCACGACAGGCGGAGGAGGAACGACCGCACCTGCAACTGACAGCAAACAAACACTGCCTGCGGGCACAGGTGGGACGGCCCAGTTTGAAAAAAATGCCGTCACCATCGTGGTTCCAGCCGGAGCATCGGAGAAGCAATTGACGATTACGGTGGAGAAGGTGATCCAAACCTCGCAGCTCGTAACGAACAAGGACATTCTACTTAGCCCGGTCTATGAAATTCTGAAAAACTTTACAGAAAACTTCTTGAAACCGATCACGATCACGATAACGTTCGATTCGGCAACAGTCGGAGCGAATCAGATCGCTTCTCTCTTCTATTACGATGAGGTGAAGAAGGTTTGGGTGGAAATCGGAGGGACGGTAAGCGGCAATCGGATTACGGCGGAAGTCGATCACTTCACGAAGTTCGCTGTATTCGCCGTAGCGAAGAAAGAGCCTGAAGAAAACACAGGTGCAGGCGCAACGTTCAGCGATGTAACAGGCCACTGGGCGGAAGCAAGCATCAAGAAAGCGGCTGCGAAGGGCATCGTCGACGGTTATGCTGACGGAACATTCAGGCCGAACGGCGAGATAACGCGCGCCCAATTCGCGGTGATGCTGGCCCGTGCTCTGAAGCTGGAAGGCAATGGAGCAGTACTGGCGTTTACCGATAAGGAACGCATCGGCGACTGGGCGAAGCAAGGCATCGCACAGGCCGTGAAAGCTGGCATCGTGAACGGGTATAGCGATGGTAGCTTCAGGCCGAACGCGAAGATCAGCCGCGCCGAGATGGTGACGATGATTGCTAATGCGCAGGGTCTGACCGCAAAAGCCAATGCGGCAACTGCGTTCGCGGATCATGCCGACATTCCGGCATGGGCGAAAGCGGCAGTATCAGCAACGGTTGAGAAAGGTATCGTTCAGGGCATCGGTGGAAATAAATTTGCGCCGAACCAAACGGCAACGAGAGCACAAGCAGCAGTCATCCTGCTTAGAGCGCTCGAGATATCCAGCAATTAAAGCTTTATCCCTCTTTAAAGCCAGGCCCCCGTTAAATTAGCCGGGGGCCTGAATTTTATAACAGCACCGGACGGTTTCCGAGAGAGACATTCACAAAACTGAGAAAGCATTTGTCGCAGCGTTGCTTATTACCAGTTAATTACTCAAACTGCATAAGTCATATAACTAAAAAATAAGGAAGGGGCTGTCTCAAAAGTMATAGTTGACTTAGGGACACCTAAGACTGAAGCGAACGCCAATCGGTACGCGTTCCCATTACAATTATGAGCGAATACATACTCAATGGTTATGAGCTGATTTAAGGTGGTTATTTGAATTGACTGAAAAACAAGAGAATCGGGGCGGAACCCGAATAGGTGCTGGACGAAAAAAAGGAATTAATAAACGCAAACGGCAAATCTCATTGTTTCTGACTGATCAACAGTGGGAAGCACTAGAGATGGAAGCTGAAGCAGAAAACAGCAGACTTGGAACCTTCATGAATAAGAGGGCAGAAGCTTATGCTAATGAACTTATCGATAAGTTAGAGTTAGAAAATCATAATGAATTAAATAAAAATAGCGAGTAGACCAAGTTGGTTTACTCGCTATTTTTGTATAAACAATATCAAATTGTTTACTTTTTGATTTTATAGGTGCTATTAAACAAAAAATATTCAATGAGGTCATCAAGAATTGGCTCTTTTTTACTGCAGCAACAGACAGGCCAGTGATTCCATGAGAAACAAATTGAACTATTTTAATTATAAGGATTGTGAAAAATGAAATTAAAAAGCATTATTTAATGTTTTTTTTGAATTGTTTTAATTCAGTTAATAAATGGTCTAACTGTTTTTGCGATGTTTCTAACTGTTTTAAATGTTTATTTTGGCTTTGAGAACTCTTGTTACTGGATTTCACTAATGCTTCTAGGGCAAGACCAGCAGCGATTGCTGTTATACTATCTCCTAATGTCGTGATGGATGCTCCAATAAATGCAAGTTTAGCAACCTGAATATCTGTTGTATCAGATGTTCCATTTAATTCGCTTTTATTGTTGTTCATAGTCATTCTCTCCCTGCGTAGATCAAAAGTTAAAGGATTCCTTAATACTCACAACATATGCAATTAATGTGGGAAGAGGTACCTAGTTTGATTTAACTCGATGAATAGTTGATGTACATGGGCTGACTAGATTAGCTTGTTACCCTGGCAATGTAATCACTCTATTTATTGCCTTAAAGAGGTAAGGAGTTACTACTTTGATTCAAGCATCAGCGTAATTACGGAGAAACTTGACAAGGAGCAAGTGGAATATGGGATTGTATGTTAGATACCAAACCATGTAAAAAGAAAAGCAGAAATAGGAATCGGCTTCTGATAAATTAATTAGTGGTGATTCATAAAATACAAAAACCAAACTGCATGATTTTGTTCATCTGCTGCAGCTTGTGTAAACAAATCTTTAATAACAGGATTATCAGTTTTTCTTGCTATCTCATGATAAAAATCAACAGTTTCTTGCTCAGCATTAAATGCTACAGATACTCCTTTTTGAAAATCTGTTTGGCATTCCTCTGTTCTTTCTGGAATTGGTTGTTTTCCAGTTAACCATGTGTATATTTGCGAAAACATGTTAAAATGTCTAATTTCATCATTTCTTATTTCGAGTATTTTATTTTTAATATCAGCGGTTGGAGCTTGATTTGCCAGTTGTTCATAGCAGTAAATGGCAGAATATTCTCCATTTAAAGATTTTGATAATTCTCCAATACCAATAAACATCATATCTTCAGAAGGATTTTGTGTCTGATTTAACGCAAGAAAATGTTTTTCAACTTCATTTAAGTGTTTGCGGTATTCGCCGCCATAGTAGAGATGCAATGGATGGTCCATATATTCATATTTATCAGCAAGCATTTTGTAAGTTGAAGCCAGTTTCAAATGATATTGCCATGCTAATCTATTACTTATTCTATTCAAAAGATTCACTCCTTAAAATTAGGCTCAAACCCATCATATGCAGTTACCTATTAGTGGGAGTGGGCTTTCTCAATAGGAACATCACTGAATATTGAGGAACGTAGGAGGGGAAGTATTTGCAAAGACAGATGAAACAATCCAGTTGGAATGATGGATTCACACGGCGACGAAAATAGTATTTCTTCCCTTCAAACAGGTGATCGGAATTAGAAGACTGTCTAGAAAGTCTGATTGCCTTTTTTTGGAGGGTCTTTTCGTTTTATAGGTGGTGAAATGCTATTACTGCGCGGTGAAGACAAGCGCTTTATCTTTGCAACGAATAATCGATTTATCTTCGAAGATTAGAAAATTTTCTCAATTGGCTTCGTACGCATACCCCCACAATCGACATTATAAATCCGAAACTAGTTTATTAACGAAAGTGAAGGGAGCGGCTCATGAAACAATCGAAAGCGGTAACGCTTATAAGCCGGATCTACCAAAACCAACATCCGTTATTTGATTCCGAGGAGACAGCTAAAGCAGCAATTGACGATATCGATATTTTCCAAGTCGCTCCCCAAGTTTATTATTTATTGAAGAGCAGCGGCTTATTGGAGGCCGTGCCTTCCGAGCACCGAAGCAGGATTAAATCGGGCGTGGATGCTGTTTTGTTTCAAAACATGCTGATCCGCTCCGAGATGTACAAGCTTCTTGATGCGTTTGAGCGTTCAGGAATTCAAGTGATCGTGCTGAAAGGCATTCGTTTGTCTGAACGTTTTTTTGGACATTTTTCGGGCAGGGGAACATCCGATATCGATCTGCTTGTACGTCCAGAAGATTTGGATAAGGCGGTTGCCCTATTGGAGCGCCATGAGTTTATCCGGTATATAGAAGACGATGCGGATCATTTCCATATGCTGTTGAATAAATTTTATGCGAATGAGGATTTCCCGCTGCTCGGGGTGGAGCTGCATTGGAATATTTTGCGCGAACATGTCTCGGATACGGATATGAGCTGCTTTTGGATGGATGCAGAACCGATTTCTCCCTATCAATTGGTGAAGGAGCTTTCGGCCAAGGACACCTTTTACTACCTATGCCTTCATGGCTATAACCATAATATGTTATCACTGAAGTACGTTATCGATATTTTGCACGTCCTGAGATGCTGCAGCGCAGAAATAGACTATGGCCAGCTCTTTGCACAGGCAAAGAGCGATGGGAACTATGCCAAAGTACTTATTGCGCTGACAATTGTCTATGACTTGTTTCCCGAGCTGCATGAAACCAAGCCGCTAAACGTACGGAGACGCTGGCCGCTTTGGAATATCGAACTGATGCGAAATGCCCAATTCGGGATCAGAAACTGGCGATTTTATGGCTTCCATCTGTTTTCTGCCTTCGTCGCCTACGATTCGGTTAAACAACAGTGGGCGCATCTGCGTTATTTACTGCTGCCGCCAAGAGATTATGCCTTAGACCTATTAAAGTATGCCAATAGATCAGATGTCCCGGATTCGAATGAGCCGATGAGCAAAATCTATGCCAAAATCTATAAGAGAAGACTACAATTTTGGATTCGAACCATTCGTGCCAAACAAAAGAAGAATTAAATCGAATATTCTTGTTTTATATATACAAAAAGCAGGTATTAATACATTTTATCATAGTATTATTTTACTAAATTTCATAAATATCATTGACTATCACTATAATATGACATAAATTCCTTGAAAGGAGGTGAATGAAATGAAAAAATATGAAGCTCCTAAAGTACTTACGCAGCATACTGTCGAATTTGGAACAGCGAGACCAAGCGATAAAGTCGGTGGCTACGAATGGTGCCAAAAACGTAATTTTAAACCTATGTTTTGCAGGCATTATATTGGAGGCTAACTAGAAAGCAATGATAGATTTTATCTGAGAAGCGGAGCTAACGATCGAGTTTGCTCCCTTTTTATTCTCAGGAATAACTTCTGAAGAACGGGCGGCGCATAATGACGTACACATTGCATACACAGGTCGGCAGGAGTTCGATCGATTTTCAAATTCAAACTACCTTTTTATATGATGAATTGACAGCGCGTTTTCGTTCCTTTAATGCAAGTGGAAATCTTGAAGCGCCTGACATTCAGGTGGAGGTCTACGACTTTTACGGGAAACCTTTCGACGACGGTCCTGTCGAGATTCAAGAGAACGGCGGCGAATATATCTATATCCGTGCGGACTATAAGCTGGTGACAACACCTGATTACAGTCAGGCAAAAATTTATGTTCACGATGACCTTGCACTCAAGCACGCCTTAATCAATCTCTACAGCGCCTGGCTGATCTATCGGCGCGCAGGGCTGCTCATCCATTCGTCATGCGTGGTGGAGGATGACCGCGCTTGGATGTTCGCCGGGCCATCGGGAGCAGGCAAGTCGACGGTAGCTGATCTTTCCGTTCCCCGTCCTATTCTTTCCGATGAGGCTACGCTCCTATTGTTTGAACCGGATGGTTCGATTACAATCCACGATTCCCCATTTCGGAGCGAAATGGAAGAAGCATGCGAGCTTCCAAGCAGTCCCTTGGCAGGCATTCATTTTCTGATCCAATCGCAGGATGTAAGGCGGGTAGATATCCGCAAAGGCGACGCGCTGATTTCTTTGCTGGATAAGGTTTTTTATTGGGAGCATAACAAGCTGGAAACGGCAAAGATGATTGCACTTTGCAAGCAGGCAGCAGAAGGCGTACCGGCTTATGAGCTATATTTTCAGAAAAACGATACCTTTTGGGGAGTGATATCATGACGATAATGGTAAACCAAACACTGCTGCGACGGGAAAATATCGAGACGGCTGAGCTGGATGGCGAGTGGCTGCTGCTGAACATCGACACCCACGCCATCACGAAAGTGAACGAGCTTGGAGGTTATATTTGGTCGATTCTTCCCGAATTTCCAACTGTCGCAGAGCTGGCCGAAAAAGTACATACCGAATATGGCGTTGAGATGGAAGTTGTCCTCGATGACGTTCAGGCGTTTATTGAAATGCTGATTGAGGCCGGACTGCTAATAAATGCATGATTTGACGCCAATTATGTCAGCAGTAATCCAGCGAACCGGAAAGATCGAGCTGCCCTCTGCGGGTATCAGCATGTATCCCTTGATCAAGGAAGGAAACGTAAGCACTTTCTTGTCCGTGCAACGGGAAAAACTGAAAATTGGCGATATCTGTTTATTTGTTACGGACCAAGGTGCGTTGATCGGACACCGGCTGTACGCCGTAAAGCAGGACGGGTCAAAGGAATTATTTATCTTCAAGGGAGATACATGCTATGAGCCGGATGATCCCGTACCGTTCACTAGCATTCTGGGTCGATGGTCCGGCGTTCGCCGTAACAACCATTTTCAAGCTGCGAATCATTGGAGATCCAGGCTGCTTGCTTTACTGGCTTTGCGTGTACCAAAATGGCACAAAGTGATTCGATGGTGCGCAGTAAGAAACGAGCGTTATATGTAACTGCCGGAGAGTGACATTAAAAAAGGAGTATTTTAAATTGAAAACGGAGAATGCGAAGCGGGAAGCTGGTAAACCTGTTAACGGCGTCGCAGTCGAACAACAGGATACGGAGAATCCATGGCTCCGTATAAGGGCAGATGTGGATTTCAAACTACGACGATTTTGGCATTACGAAGTTGTTTTCAAGACTTTAACCATGGAAATGGTGGACGGGCAAGAGAAAACCATCATGACCTTCCATAAGAATAACATGATCGATGTATCCGTTCGCGAGGCTTTTGGCGGAGCATCGTTTTTTATTATAACCGGTGATGGCGAGATAGAAGCTGCGAGATTCTCGCTTCCGTACATTGAACCTTTCCGACAGGCTGTTCCCGCGATAAGGAACTGGCTGGCGGAAAGGGACGAAACTGGAGGTCTAGCCCTCCCAGCTCTAGAAGAAAGTACGGAAACGTATAGATGCTCAAAATGCGACAAAACCGTCTCTCCCGGTACAAGCAAGTGTTTAAACTGCAGCAGCAAATGGTCCATGCTGCGCAGGTTGGCGGCTTATTGTACCCCGTACCGAAGCCCCATGCTGGTAAGCGCGCTGCTGCTTGTTTTATCCGTAATTATTGAAGTGATCCCACCCTATTTGATCAAAATGATTGTGGATGAAGTGGCCAAACCGTCTGGAAGCTTGAACGTGCTTTTTGCATTGGCAAGCGGTTTGGCCCTTGTACAGGTGTTATCTGCTGCGATGCAAGTCATTCGAAGCTACCTTGGCGTTCGAATAGGCGGGAAACTGGTAGGGGCGATCCGCCGGGATATGTTCGGCGCTTTGATGAAGCTTTCGATGCGCTTCTTCGATCAACGCCAGGTCTCTCAATTTATCGGCCGTATCCAGGATGACACCGATGAATTAAAAGAATTTTTGACAAACGGCATGGTGTATCTAGTCACGCAGATGCTGCTCGCCGTAGGTATCCTGTTTATGCTATTCCATCTGAATTGGCAGCTGGCAGCGATGATTCTGATCCCGACCCCATTCTTGTTTGCCGGATTCTATTGGCTGTGGAAGAGGCTGAGCTCACTTTGGTATTCGCAATGGCAATCTGCTTTGCATGTCAACAATGTGATTGGCGAAGCGCTACAAGGCATTCGAGTCATTAAAGCCTTTGCGCAGGAAAATGCCGAGAAAAACCGTTTTGACAAGGTGAATAATCATTGGATCAATCGTACGATTTCCTTCGGTAATCTTTGGCTTGGCGTATCTCCGATTTTTACGGTACTGACGGCTGTGTTCGGCATCGCTGTTTGGTATTTGGGAGGACGATCGGTCATGTCCGGCACCATGTCTATTGGAACATTGAGCGCCTTTACGACCTATTTGCTCATGTTCTTCGGGCCTGTTCAAGCCTCCGGACAGCTATTAAGCTGGCTTAACCGCTCGCTTGGCTCGGCCGAACGGATTCTCGAAATCATCGATGCCAAGGTTGATGTCCCTGATAAGCAGGACGCGGTAGAGCTTTCTTCCGTTTCAGGCGAGATCCGCTTTCATGGTGTACGTTACGGGTATGAAGTGGAACGACCGGTGCTAAAAGATATTAACCTCACTATACGTCCCGGTGAAATGATCGGGCTGATTGGCCGCTCCGGTGCAGGGAAAACGACTCTCATAAACATGATTTGCCGATTTTATGACCCGAATGCTGGAAGCGTTGCGCTTGACGGGCACGACTTGAGAGATATCCGGCAGGAGAGTCTCCGGAAGCATATTGGCGTCGTGCTTCAGGAAACGTTTTTGTTCGATGGTACGATTGCCGAGAACATAGCCTACGGCCGTCCGGATAGTCCGCCGGAGACCATTATCGCAGCTGCCCACGCCGCGAATGCCCACGATTTTATTTGTCGTCTGCCGGAAGGCTACGATACGCGCGTCGGGGAACGTGGACACCGTTTATCGGGCGGGGAGAAACAGCGTATCGCAATTGCGAGAGCGCTGCTGCTTGACCCTGAGATTTTGATCTTAGATGAAGCGACAGCATCTGTTGATACGGAGACGGAGCGGCTCATTCAAGAAGCGTTAAGCCGCTTAATCCTGGGAAGAACCACTATCGCGATTGCCCATCGCCTATCCACTTTACGTCATGCAGACAGGCTTGTAGTCCTCGACCAAGGCCGCATTGTTGAAATGGGGACGCATGAAGAGCTTTACGCGAAACAAATGCATTATTATCGTTTGGTCGAATCGCAAAAACAAACAGCGAAAATACCATCGGAGGTCGGATAAGATGAACCCATTATTCTTTTTAAGCCGCTCGGAGCTGAGTCAAATCCGTTTGTTCCGATCTTCTGAAGGTATTTTGCATTTGGAGCAGGAAGGTAAGGGGGTTGCCCGCGTAACACTTATTCGCAGTTTTCCGTATACAATGCCCGACAGGTTCATCTCGGTTCGCTCGGCGGAAGGGCGTGAAATTGCAATGATACAGGATGTGAAGCTTCTCGCGGAAGATAGCTTTCAGGCGGTACGAGAAGAGCTTGACCGAAATTATATGATTCCTGTCATTAAACAAATCCTGACTGTTAGAAAAAGAGGCAGCGAGTGGTATATGCAGGTCGATACGAATTATGGCCCGGCAGCATTGGTCATGGATAACCTTCATGAAAATATCCAACCCGTAACGGAAAGCCGCTGGATGGTAACGGACAATGAAGGACGCCGCTTCGAGCTGTCCGATTTGGAGCAGATGGATGCCCGAAGCCGTGAATATTGGAAGAAGCTGATCTGATTAACGGTTTGTAAAAGTCAGGAGGTATTCGTTTGGAAATCAAAGGGTCATCCTCTTATCGGATGCCAAGAATATGAGCCGATTAATGACCGCCTAAATCGCGGTTTTTTTTGTTTTATCGGTACATATTTTTTTCAAATAACAATTAATATGAAGAAAACTATAGATATTTTCATTCCACACATTCTTCGCATGAGATTACAAAGAACATATATTTAATGTGAATAGTTATTTACTCCTAATGGTTGCTGGCTATTCATGTTTGAATAGACATGTACCTGTGAGTTAGTTATTTGTGTATGCGAAATTTGGTTACAGATATTGGAGATTTGTTGTAGTTGTTGTAGTGCCATTTGATGTCCTTAAACTATTTCATAATTTTAATACAATTTTGTTTGGAACAAAATTGTCGTAGACCATCCCAATTACCCCATATACAACCTTTACAATTATTGGGTTGCTTAGGTTTGAATATTATTTCTTTAATCAATTAATTCTGACCTCCCAGATTTGTTCAGTTCCTAATTTGACCAATTTGAACCACGATTATCTGATGTTGCATTTGTTCTATAGTTGTTAGCGTTCAAAGATGTATTGTAATTATTGGTTCGATAATTTTGATAGTCATCTGTATTTAATGCACGATTAGTGTCATTAGTGACGCGATTGACATCGTAACGAAGCTCTTGTCCCGGTGTATTAGCGCTACTTTCCGCTGATACAGAAATTGAATTGAACATCATTAAACAGCTGATAAAGCCAATTAATAAAATATTTTTCATTTGATTACCTCGCTCTGTTTCGATTTTAATACAATGATATGTTTTGTAGTAAAGCTTAAATTTATACAAAAAATTAATTGTCATTAAAGGCGTGGCGGAAAATGCGTCATTGGGTTCTCACATTTCTTTTATTCTAACAATCCCAATTCCTCATACACCTTATTTGATACAACACCGTTCTGCGCCAAATGATGATCACGTTGAAAATGTTTTACAGCCGTGGTTGTATTCGAGCGAAATTTTCCATTACATATTCCATTAAAGTATCCGGAGCTCTTTAAACGAGACTGAATTAGTTGTACATCTCCTCCGACGTCACCTTCCGCCAAATCCCTCGGTTCATGATTCGGATCCCCCAATATGTGTCCATATATCGTTACTTTAGCCCCGAGTGGAATCATTTCGAATAATTCAATGACATCATTGTTGCGCATACGTATACAACCGTGACTCAAATGCTGCCCGATAGAAAACGGTTTGTTCGTGCCGTGAATGCCATAATTCCCCCAAGGGACGTTTAATCCTAGCCATCGTGGACCAAAAGAGGGACCCCAGTTTTCTCCCTTGTATATGACTTGGTATTCCCCAACAGGAGTTGGAGTGGACGGATTACCGACGGCGACGATATAAGTTTTAATTTCCTTTCCCTGTGCCCGTACTATTAATCTGTGTTGTTGAGGATAAACTTCGATAGAAAACCCTTTTTGATCAGCTACGATCGGTAGCGAAGGTTCGGCATTAGTTGTTTGAAAATTGGTTACCTCAATAGCGCTCAAAATAAGCAAAGCTATTGCAAAAACTCGAAGAAGGAGGAAAGTTATTTTTCGAATCATCTGTAGTCACCATAAAATTTATTTTCTTAGCTATTGCTGTAGCTTATCCTCTGATTTAATTTTTCATTCTGAATAATGACATTTAATCATTGCGCATTTTTTTGAATTGAGAAGTTAATTGTTAACCACTCGTTCGTAATAGCTTCTTCTTGTATGAAACGATGTTTTTAGCCAATGGTCAAATGGTGTGCCCTCATATGTATAATGTGCCGCATAAGTATGAAG
>NZ_JBFRDK010000103.1:0-23184 GCF_052113545.1 Paenibacillus sp. TAF43_2 | reverse complement strand
GGGAATGGCAACTGTTTTTGTTTATCATTGGTTGGGAGAGAAGAAATCCAGATGAACTTTTTTGAGCTGACTAACGTTTCTTTTAGCTATGATAATGGGAAAAAGAGTGTATTGGAAAACTTTACGATGCAAATGCAGAAGGGTGAAGTTGTTGGAGTGCTTGGTCAAAGCGGTTGCGGGAAAAGCACGCTGCTGCGGATTATTGCCGGGCTTGAGATTCCTGCCTCGGGACGTATTGCCGCTGGCGGCAGGGTTTTAGTAGATGATCAGCAGTTTATTCAGCCTGAGCAGCGCGGCATAGGCATGGTGTTTCAGGATTATGCATTGTTTCCTCATCTGACTGTCGGTCAAAATATATTATTTGGTTTACATCGATTATCAAGAAAAGATAGATTCAAACGGCTGGATGAAATGCTGGAGCTGATACAGTTAAATGATTTCGTCAAGCGTTATCCGCATGAGCTTAGCGGAGGTCAGCAGCAGCGTGTTGCTTTTGCTCGTGCGCTTGCCCCGTCTCCCTTGATGCTGTTGATGGATGAGCCATTTAGCAGTTTGGATTCTCACTTAAAGCAAAGCATTCGGGAGGAGCTGAAGCGTTTGCTTCACAAAGCCCAAATTACGTGTATGTTCGTCACCCATGATCAAGAGGATGCAGCTGCTATTTGCGATCGAATCATTCAAATCCCATATAGACAAACCCCGGCAATCCCGATATGATTGATTAAATAATCGCATAATTGAATAGAGAAGGTGCAAACAAAAGCATGCTTTTGTTTGCTTAATAGGGAAGTCCGGTTCAATGCCGGCGCGGTCCCGCCACTGTATGTGAAGAGTGATTCTCTGCAAATGCCACTGTCCGATTCAAGGATGGGAAGGTGTGAGAATCGCGTTGACGCACGAGCCAGGAAACCTGCCTTTTTTATTTTGTTTCTCATTCTTCGGGGGTAAAGAATGTGGAGGCGTAATCGTTTTGCAGGACGCATCATATATTTTAGTTATATACGGTTGCTATTCTTACATTCGACATGCAGATCCCCTAATAGAAGGGGGTCTTTTTTTTATTGTTAAGGTTTGTGTGAATGAGACAAAAAGGAGTAGAAAACAGACGATGGCAAAGATTTGCAAGAAATGGTTACCAAGCTTAATCATCCTATGGCTGTTTATTGGTTTATTAGCTGGCTGTGCCAGTCCGGCACAAAACGTTAATTCCAATACCAATCAAGTGCAAACCAGCAACGAAGGACAAGTGGGAAAAGAAGTGGAGAAAGCCGCTGATGAGCAGCCAACGAGTACTTCAGCATCAGAAACGGCAGAGGCAACGCAGTTGCCTAGCGAAGATAAAGATCAAGCGAAGGCAACTGACAACGCTGGCGATAAGCAAGTTACGCCTTCCCCGAAGCCGAAGCAGACAAATGAGCCGAAATTGGATGATCCAAAAACGAAGCCTACTGCTTCTGCGAAACCAAACAAAACAGATGGTACGACTACGACAAAGCCCGTCACGCCTGTTGCAACGCCGAATCCTGTGCAGACGGTTACGATTTCAATTGTCGCGGACAAGGATACGGGAACGGTGCTTGCTCCAACAGTCGTAGAGTTCAAGAAGGATGATACCGTTCTTGATGTATTGAAGAAAATTACGAGAAAAAACAAAATACAAATGGAATACAGAGGTGTTAAAGGCGGTGCTTATATCGAAGGCATCGACAATATTTACGAATTCGATTTGGGCGCGAAGAGCGGCTGGATGTACCGAGTAAACGGTGAGTTTCCTAACAAGGGCGCCGGGGTTTACAAGGTTGATGAAGGCGATGTTATTGAATGGTTGTACACGACTGATCTTGGCGAGGATATAGGAGCAAAATTCGATGAATAGTGCGTTCGGTTCGGTACATCCGGTTACGAGCTTCAGTTATTATGCTGGAGTCATTACATTCGGCATGCTCTTATTTCATCCTGTTTTCTTATTGACGTCACTTGCTGCGATTACGGTTATTATTGTCATTCATGGCGAAGGGAAGCGGCTGCTTAAGCTGCTTCCTTATTATGTTCTAATGGGCGGTTTGGTTGCTGTTCTCAACCCGCTGTTTTCTCATCGCGGGCGGCATATTTTATTTTATTTTATGGATCAGCCGATCACGCTGGAAGCTATTTTATATGGTGTGACGATGATGCTCTCTTTATTGTGCATTTTATTAGCCTTTGTATCGTTTCAGCAGATTGTTACGACGGAGAAATGGATGTATTTATTTTCACGAGTCGCTCCGCGAACTGCACTGCTAACCTCGATGTCGATTCGGTTCGTACCGCTTTTCTTGCGGAGACTGGATCAAATTACTACGGTTCAACGAATAAAAGGGGTTTCGATTCTCGAAGGCAGCTTGAAAAAACGGAGCAAGGACGGCATGCTGCTCGTTCGTGTACTATT
This sequence comes from Paenibacillus sp. TAF43_2, assembly GCF_052113545.1. NCBI lineage: Bacteria > Bacillati > Bacillota > Bacilli > Caryophanales > Paenibacillaceae > Paenibacillus > Paenibacillus sp. TAF43_2. Next base: position 20,756 of record NZ_JBFRDK010000103.1, on the reverse strand, counting down.
GACCTGGTCCTTGGAGGAATCGCTTCAGACCGCTGATTCTATGAAAGCTAGAGGGTATGGCGCAGCAAAACGAAGCTCTTATGTCATCTATCGTATGGATCGTAGAGATTGGTATGTTCTATTGTTTCTTGGAGCAATGGCACTCGTATGCATTTGGGGCTGGATGCAAGGTTTTGGTGTGCTTACTATTTACCCGCGTCTGGAAACAATGCAGTTCCATAGGGGGGAAGGCATTGCATACGCTTGCTATTGCGCCTTTCTGTTAACACCAGTCGTACTTGAAGAAATGGAGAGAAGGTCATGGAAGTAATTCAGGTTGATCAATTAACGTTCCATTATCCGGAATCAACGGTTGCAGCACTCGATAACATCACTTTAAATATCAAGCCAGGCGATTTTGTCGTCCTTTGTGGAGCATCCGGCTGCGGCAAAACGACGCTGCTTCGGCACTTGAAAAAAGAAACGCAGCCTACGGGGAAACGCTCAGGCACCATTAAGTATAATTGTGTATTGCTAGAGGAGCTGCCAGCGGTCGAAGCGGCTGAACAGATCGGCATGGTATTTCAAAACCCTGAAAATCAAATTGTGATGGATCAGGTTTGGCATGAGCTGGCTTTTTCCATGGAAAATGTCGGTTATGGGCAAGCGGTTATGCGTAAAAGACTAGCCGAAATGAGCCATTTCTTTGGGCTGGATGAGCTCATTAACAAATCCGTTCATGAAATATCGGGGGGACAGAAGCAGCTGATCAATCTTGCTTCAGTATTGCTGCTGCAGCCAAAGCTGCTTCTATTAGATGAGCCCACCTCGCAGCTTGATCCGGTAGCGGCGCGAGATTTTCTGCAGTTTATTTATCGGCTGAATCAGGAAATGTCGATGACGGTTATTATAAGCGAGCATCGGCTGGAGGATGTTATTCCACTTGCAGATCGAATCATTATGCTGGAGGAAGGCAAAGTGAAATACGACGCGCCGCCGAGGGAGCTATGCCGGCTCGTTGGTGCTGATGCAGCGCAAAAAGATATGCCATACCTGCCTTCCGTTACAAAGCTGTTTCTATCTGCCCAGAAGGCTGGCAATCTACCAGAAGCAAATCAAATTCCGCTTACCGTGCGTGAAGGGAAGAAGTGGCTCTCCAATGTTTTCGGGATACATACAATAGCCGCAAATCAATCAGGAAACAACGAAAGCAGCGAGCTCGAAAAAAAGGAATGGCTGCTTGCTTGTGATGAAATAACGTTTAAATACGAAAAAGCGAGTGCAGAGGTGTTGAAGAAGCTGTCGCTTAACGTGTACAAGCATGAGTTTTTGGCGGTGCTCGGCGGCAACGGGGCTGGAAAAACAACGATGCTGCAAATGATGGCCGGATTATTAAAGCCGCAGCGAGGCAAGTTGAAGCGGGATAAATCGATTAAAGTTGGTTATTTAGCGCAAAATCCACTGCTTTATTTTAGCTACGATACAGTTGAAGAGGAGCTTCAGCGAATGGCGGATTACGCCAAACTCGATGATCGGGATCGGAAAATAGCTCAGGTTGTCGATTCTCTGCAGATTTCCTCTATTTTGCCGAAGCATCCTTATGATTTGAGCGGAGGAGAGCAGCAGAGAGCGGCGCTCGCGTTAGTGCTGCTTGGCGAGCCGGATGTTCTTTGCTTGGATGAGCCGACAAAGGGGCTTGATCCCATAGCCAAGCAGCGAACAGCGGAGCTGCTGCAGCAGTTATGCCAAGCTGGCAAAACCATAGTCATGGTCACGCATGATATTGAATTTGCTGCCGTGCATGCAACGCGCTGCGCGATGCTGTTTGATGGAGCAATATCTGCTGAGGCGGAGCCGGCGCAATTTTTTGGTACTAATTATTTTTACACAACAGCCATCAATCGAACGGTGCGGGAATGGCTGCCAGAAGCGCTGACGACAGAGGATGTGATTGCAACGTGGGCAAAATAAAGCTCTGGTTCTTAGCCAGCATTGGACTGTTCATCGCAGCTATGGCCTTATCCTCTGCCATTACCGATGATCATTATTTAATGCTAAGTATCGTGCTGCTATTTGTCACGATGATTCCTTTTTTTGCAAGGTTTGAGAGACGGAAGATCGAAGCGCGCGAGATTGTTATCCTTGCTGTGCTGGCGGCCATTGCGGCCATTAGCCGCGTACCGTTTGCGCCGCTGCCAAGCGTTCAGCCCACATCCTTCGTCATCATTATTGCTGCCATTGTGTTTGGAGCTGAATCGGGTTTCATTATCGGCGCAATAGCTGCAGTCGTATCGAATATCTTTCTAGGTCAAGGCCCGTGGACGCCGTGGCAAATGTTTTGCTGGGGGATGATCGGGGCTAGTGCGGGGTGGCTGCGGCATACTTGGCTCATCAAAACAAAGACCGGCTTGCTCGTATTTGGTTTTGGATGGGGCTTCTTGTTTGGCTGGATTATGAATATTTGGTTTATCATCGGATTGCCGGACGCGCTGAGCTGGAATTTGATTTTTGTTGCCTACATTCAAAGCTTTTATTTTGATCTTGCTCATGCGCTGTCCAATGTTTTTTTTCTCGCCGTGTTTGGGAGCAGCTGGATTGCCATTTTGCAGCGCTTCAAGAGGAAATACGGTTTATTGGAATCATAGGTTATGTGCTATTTTCCCCTCGAACCTATATTAGTGCTACAATAGTATAAAAACACGAGGGGACGAATTCGGCTGCGTAGCTAATCATATGCTCCGGAAAAAATGATGGATGATACAGAACCTCTTGCTGCCAAACCATGCGCCATTTGCAAGGAAACGAAACCGCTCTCTGAGTTTCTGCGGCGAACGGGCAAACGAGCCGGCGCTGGTGCAAGGCGAGGTGCATGCCGAGCTTGCAGGCAAGCGAAAGCGGCTTTAGCTCCATTGCCGGATGTTCAACTTAATGATTATAAAGCAACACGAAGAAAAGCTCATCCCAGCAAACCATTCCCGGTTCCACCGATGACATCCATAGCGCTGCCGAATGATCCGGCAGCACTAAAGCCTACGCGTCAAGGTACGATTTGGATGAGAGGCAAGACGGATAAAGGACGGCGCTGGTATCAAGAAATTGAGCCAGAGCTTGCGATAACGCTGGTGAAGGAGCATGCAGCGGTTATCGTCAATCGCCATACGATACGCCGATTGTTCAGCAATAAGGAATTCCGGCGCTACATCTTGGAGCGTGACCATCACATTTGTTATTTTTGCGGGGAGCAGGGGGATACGATCGATCACTTGCTGCCGCGCGCTAAGGGCGGGCATACAACGCCGGATAATTGCGTCTGTGCTTGCAATGCTTGCAACCAATCGAAGGCGGATCAAGACCTGCAAACGTTTATGAGCGGTGATGAGCTTATTCCTTAGAAGCATTAATGAATGATTGTGTGATCCCTTTGTTGTACTGCTTTCGTAACAACTGACGTTTATACAAAAAAAGACTGCATAGTCCGCCTTGATGAAGGGCGACTACGCAGTCTTTCTTTTTATTAGATGCCTGCGCTTGACGCAAACAATTTAGCGAAACGGTTTAAAATCGCAGCAGCTTCCTTATTGAGCAGCGGATCTCTCGAACGGAAATCTGTACCTTTATCAGCCGTTTTTATTTCTGGTCCATATAAACGAGTTCCAACAATGAATTGAACCGCTTCTTCGGCCCAAGCTGAAGTCTTGCCGCTCAGCTTCGCTGAAATGGGAGGGAAACCAAGAAAACGTGATAATCGATAGATAATGACAGCAGCTTCTTCCCTTGTGATCGATCGGTCAGGTTCAAATCTCTGGGCTGAAGTACCGCTTAATACGTGAATCTCTAGCAATGTTTGAATTTCTGATTCATATGGATGAGCCTTTAAATCCGTGAATTTAGAGGGTTGGTGTGATTTGGTAATACCTGCTAGTCGTACAATCTGAGCTGCGAATTGTGCACGAGTCGTTTTTCCTTCTGGTTCGAAAAGGGTAGACGTTGAATTCAAAACCCCGCCCAAATCACGTAAAGTATAAATGTCATCGGCATACGGATGATTGCGCGGTACATCTGAATAAGTAGGTGATGGGGTTATACGTTCACACCAAGCATCAATAAGTAAATAATAAAAGTATGAGATATTGCCAGCTTCATCTTTTTTAAATGCGCCAAGTTTTCCATCTTCATCTTGGAACAGCAGCTCGCCAACGGGTTTTAGTTTCCTAATGCTATTGGGTCCGGCAACGGATAAATAACCATCTTCCGCCTTTACTTTGTAATAAACGAGCGGGGCGCGCAAATACTGGTAGCTGCCTTCAAAGCGTGCTAATTGTGCCTTGGTAAGTGCAATGGCTGGCCGCTCTTTCTCTGTTTTAGGGTAATAATGATCCATAAACGCGGCGAACAGCTGCTCACGTATATCGCTGGCATCGCTGTTCGTTACAACAAATCCGCCTACCTTTTGTTCAGGCAGCAGCCACATCCACGAATGATAGCCCTCCAAATCTCCGCCCTTTCCAATGACAGTCTCGCCATTGAAATGTTCTTGGAAAAACATCTCAAAACCTAAAGCCATGTTCGGAATTTCCGAATGAATGCCAACCTGTACCCGCTGCATCTCCTTAACTGTATTTTCCTGTAAAATACGATTTTCACCAAGCTTGCCGCCATTTAATTGAGCGAGCATAAATTTGCTCATATCCGTGCTTGTTGCGAACATGCCCCCGTCTGGCGCTATTGTAGGCGTGAGCTGGTATTGCGGCCAAGGCTCCTTTAATTGGTTATAGCCGGTAGCAAGGTTTTCCAGCACTTTATCCGTCATCCGGAAATCACTGTTTGTCATTTGCAGCGGACGGAATATTTGATCATCAATGACTTGTTCGAATGGCTTGCCAGTCACATTTTGCACGATTAATCCTTGATAATTGAAAGCTAAATTATCATAGCGATAAGCCGCTCCCGGCTTACGCACGATGGTAGGTAAATTCTCTTTAATATATTGTTCGAGAGGATAGTCTTTGCGGGTCGCATCTGGAGCAGTCAACACATCTGTTTTGTCGAAACCTGTTGTATGAGTCAATAAATGTCGCATCGTTAGTTTGCTGCCGGTCTCATTGGGAATCGTCACGCCTTTCAAATAGGAGCTTACATCCTGATCCAAATCTATTTTGCCTTCTTCTACGAGCTGCATGACGGCTGTTGCTGTAAATACTTTGGATATGGAAGCTATTCTGAACATGGTTTTATCAGGATCAACAGGTTTCTTGCTCTCCACATCGGCATAACCATAACCTTTGTTCAGCAGCACTTTATCATTGCCCACCACTACCACTGCACTACCAGCTAGCGAGCTCGCAACCTCTGGACGTTTAAAGAACTCATTTACAAACGCCTCAACTTCCTTAGCATCCTTGGGGCCAGTTGCATCTGCTGCCTCAACACTCTTTGCAGGCAATGAGATGGCCGAAAAGGCGATCACTGCTGCGAGCAGGGCGGGAGCCCAAGCTTTCCTGCTTTTCCTTCTTTGTTGAAACACCAACATCATTGATTTCCATCCTTTCGATTAATATGTAATTTATTTCCTCTTAACTTTAATGGATTCGCCATTTCATCAAATCAGTCATTGGTCTAATTGTTACCTAGACTTTAGTCGAAAGGGTAGGTTTTGTTTGCAAGGTTTATGAAAAATGTTATTCATTTGAGCTAGCAAATGAGACAAAGTGCAGCATTTATACGGCTAAATTCGACAATAACAAAATTAAAATTGTTATTATAAAGTTATTTATTATTTTTATTGCAAACATAATGTTATTTATGTTATCTTCTCAATAACGAAATGCTGCTTGTAAATTTACCCATGCAGCAAGATGCTCCTGTTCAAGTAACTTAGCTACTTACGTTTACTAAACGTAGAAAGGAGGTGATTCATTTTTGAAAGCGTTTTCTAGCGGGGCTGATTATACTATCGCAAGGCGCACGTCCCAAAAGCATAGCTTCATCATTATGAATTAGAGGTGACGAATGAAATGGGTTTTAACTACCGATGGGGAACACGCAAGGTTTTGTTTTATGCTTTGATCCTAATGTTTGTTATGGGGGCCATTCCTCTCTACCCTTATGTAAACGCGACTGCATCTGCTTTTAAATATGAAGCGGCAAGTGCAGAAGTAGAGGGCGCTGCACAATTTTTAACTACAACTGCAGGAGGTGACATTCAATATATTGGAAACGGTTACATTTCATTTTTCACTGGCGATCCTGGAGCTGCAGCCTTTCATGTTCAAGCAGCAGCAACTGGCTTATATAAGCTGAACATTGGTTATTACTCGCCTTATGGACGGAAGGTAACGTCGCTGCTCGTAAACGGTCAGAGCAACGGGGAGATTGAGCTGCCTGCGATTGCGGAAGCTGGCTCTGTTTCATCAGAAGCTTCCGCAGGGAAAGTTATGCTCAAGCAAGGCGACAATACGATTCGTTTTGAAAGAGGCTGGGGTTATTATGGCATTGAATACATTACGCTTGAATCCGCGGATACCGTTACTGTGCCAGATACCAGCCAATATGAAGCGGAAGCGGGGATTTTGGCGGGTGGAGCGGAAATACGCTCTACTGGAAACGGCTATTCCGGCGACGGTTATGTTTTTATTCCTGGAGGATCTGTTGAGTTAAATGTATCGGCGCCTGCTGAAGGTTTTTATACGCTGGATTTTGGTTACAGAGCTTCTTACGGCTTCAAAAAAACGCTAATAACCGTTAATAAAAATGAAGCCGGGGCTTCAGGGTTTGAAGTTGATCTTAATGAATCAGCTGAATTTGTTGAAATATCGGCAGGTAAGGTTTTTTTGAATGCAGGAAACAACACGATAACCTTTGATGCCAATTGGAGTTGGTATGACATTGATTATATAAAGCTCACTCCAATGCCTATCGAGAACAAAGAGCATCAAGTTCCAAAGTCGTTGATCAACCCAAATGCGACAAGGGAAGCGCGTGCGCTCATGAATTATTTAGTTGATAACTACGGCAAAAACATCATTTCCGGCCAGCAGGAATTATCTGATGCGGAGTGGATTTATGAAAAAACCGGCAAGCTTCCAGCGATGGTTTCCTTCGACCTTATCGACTATTCTCCTACACGGGTAGCTCATGGAACGAAGTCAGAGGAAACAGAAAAAATGATGGAATGGGCGGAGAGAGGCGGGATCGTATCCCTTTGCTGGCATTGGAATTCGCCAAACGGTTTAATCGATGTGCCGGGCAAAGAATGGTGGAGAGCCTTCTACACCGACTCCACAACGTTTGATGTTGAGTATGCGCTTAGTCATCCGGATTCAGAGGAGTATAAGCTGCTGCTCAGTGACATCGATGTAATTGCCATTCAGCTGAAGAGGCTTCAGAATGCGAATATTCCTGTTCTATGGAGACCGCTGCATGAGGCAGAGGGAGGCTGGTTCTGGTGGGGCGCCAAAGGACCAGAATCCGCCAAGCAGCTATATCGATTGATGTATGAGCGGTTAACAAACGAGCATCAATTGAACAATTTGATTTGGGTGTGGAACTCCATGTCATCCGACTGGTATCCAGGAGATGATGTGGTTGATATTATTAGCACCGACATTTACAACCAAGCAGGCGATTATAGCCCAAATATTAATAAATATGATCGTCTAGTAGAGGTCGTCAAGGATCGCAAGCTCGTGGCGCTTCCGGAGACAGGAACGATTCCAGATCCTGATTTGCTGCCTTTATATGGTGCAGACTGGAGCTGGTTCAGCACATGGACGGGTGATTTTATTAGAAACGGTATTTATAATACGGCTGAGCATCTTACTCATGTCTTCAACCATGAATATGTCATTACGCTCGATGAGCTGCCCAGCAACTTGTCAACCTATGGCCTGAAAGCGCCGGTGTGGACAAATGCCGAGTTAAAAGCAGCGAACGTCAAACAAACGAGCGCCACCTTGTCATGGAGCGGTGCATCAAGCGAGCAGGAAATAATTAATTATTCGATCTATAAAAACGGAATTCAGCTGGCTGAGGTGAATGGCTCCAGCAGCAGCTATGAGGTTAGCGGACTTGCAGCGAATACAAAATATACGTTTAAAGTAGAGGCGGCCACACGAGATGGAGTTTGGAGCGATGGCGGCCCTCAACTTGAAGTAACTACTATGTCTGACCCCATTGTAACGCCGTCTAATCCAGATACAAGCCAGCCTCCTGCATCGGGACCTGGCGACAAACAAACGATTCAGCTTAATAGCGCAGAGTTTGAGGCAGCTGTCGCCAAAGCTCAAAAGGGTACAATCCTTGTTACCGGAACTCCAGTAGCAGGAGCTAAGGAGGTAAAGGTCAATATTCCAGCTGAGCAAATAGCTAAAGCTTTAGACAAAGGGCTTGAGCGATTAGAAGTGAATATCGGTTTTGCTGCGATTACAATTTCACTTTCTGAATTATCAAGCCATTTAAGCGGAACATCTGCAACGATTACGTTCACATTCTCTATTGTCGATCCATCCCAAATGAGCGATCTTGCCAAAGCTAAGCTTGGCGGCGCACAGGTTTATGGCCTGAATCTTGACATTGACGGAAAGAAAATAACAACATTTCATGCAGCATCCTTAAAAGTGGCTTTGAATTATTCATTAGCCTCAGTCGCAAATCCAAACACGATCGTGACATACCACATCAAAGAAAACGGCGAGCTTGAGGTTGTAAAAAACAGCTATTACGATGCAACAACAAAAAAAGTTATTTTTCATCCCACTCATTTCAGTCAATATGCAGCTGCGGCAGCAGACGTGTCATTCAAGGATAAAGGCTCATCCGCAGCAAGCCAGGACGCGATCGATTATTTGGCTGCAAGAGGCATCATACAGGGAAAAGGCGATGGTTTATTTAAGCCTCTTGACCTTGTGACAAGAGCGGAGTTTGTTCAAATCATTATTCAAGCGTTTGATTTGAATGACAATACCGCCAGCAACACATTTAACGACGTTCCGAGTGAAGGCTGGTATACCAAGGCTGTTTCAACAGCTCAAAAGCTTGGGCTTATTAAAGGAAAAGAAAACGGAAGTTTTGGTCCGCGCGAAGCCATGACTAAGCAGGATGCGGCAGCAGTGTTGGAACGCGTCGCCAAGCTTATAGGAATTACAGCATTCAAAAGCAATGATGCCACTGCATCAAAGTCGGTTGTGAATCGTGAGCAAGCGGCTGAAATGGTTTCTAATTTGATGCGGACTATCGATTAAGGAAAACGCAGGAAGCAGGTGAAAGGGGGTGGTAGGCTTTCATAATAATGTCAACGTCTTTGAAGTAACAGGCAACCAGATCAAACACTAAGAACCTAGGGCTGCAACACAAAAAAACAGTTGGAGGGATTTAGTTATTATGATGATCAGGAGATTAAAAATGACGTTTATGTTTGTTCTTATGCTTGCGCTTGTTGTGCCTTTTATTTCGAGTGAACAAATTCATGCGGCTAACGGTTTTTATGTAAGCGGCAACAATTTGAAGGATGCAAACGGGAATAACTTTGTCATTCGAGGTGTCAATAATGCTCACGCATGGTTTGATACACAAGCGTATGATGCGCTAAGCACGATTAGTTCGAAAAAAGCGAACGCTGTTAGAATCGTCTGGACGACAAGCGGTTCGGCATCGCGGTTGCAGCAAATTATCGATCGTTGCAAACAGCTCGGCATGGTTGCCATTGTTGAACTGCATGATGCAACAGGCTCTAACAGCGCAACTGCATTAAATAATATGGCTAGTTATTTTGCCAGCAGCGCGGTTAAAACGATTTTAACGAACAATGAAAAGTATGTGCTCGTTAATATCGCTAATGAATGGGGCGATGGGAATCTTGCGGATACCGCTTGGCGCGATGCGTACAAGACGGCTATTTCAACCATTCGAAATGCTGGAATTCATAACACGATTATCGTTGACGCCTCAGGCTGGGGACAAAATTCTTCACCAATCAAAGCATATGGCAACGCGCTCCTCACTCATGATCCGGATCATAATGTCATGTTCTCCATTCATATGTACGGCTCATGGAATGATTCTTCTCGGATTGGCACGGAGCTGCAAGCGATTAAAAATTTAGGGTTGGCTGTTATGGTTGGAGAGTTTGGCTATAACTACAACAACGGCAATAACAACTTGGGAAGTCAAGTTAATGCACAAGAGGTCATGAACCAAAGTCAGGCGAAAGGCATCGGTTATATGGCATGGTCGTGGACAGGAAATGATTCGGCGAATTCGTGGCTGGATATGACGACAAGTGATTGGCAGACGCTTACTACATGGGGCAATCTTGTCATTAACGGAACAAATGGCATTTGGGCTACTTCTACAAAAGCTTCCGTGTTTAATAGCAGCAGCAGCTCTACGTTGTACGATTTTGAAGGCGGAAATGCACAAGGCTGGACGGCATCAAACGTTGCTGGCGGGCCTTGGTCTGTAACGGAATGGGCGGCAAGCGGCAGCAGCTCGCTCAAAGCAGACGTTACGTTAGGCGGCGGTCAATATTATTTGCAATATGCGGGTGCTAATAATTTCAGCGGCAAATCTTCTGTTTCTGTTAAAGTGAAGCATGCTGCGTGGGGAACCTTTGGCAGCGGCCTGCAGGCGAAGCTGTTTATTAAGACGGGCTCCGCTTACACTTGGTATGATTCAGGATCGGTAAACATCAATTCATCGGGTGCAACTACGATTTCACTCAGCTTATCTGGAGTAGCCAATTTGGGTGATGTGCGTGAAGTGGGCGTTCAGTTCATTTCACCTACTAACTCAAGTGGATCAACTTCGGTTTATGTAGACAGTGTTGTGCTGCAATAACGAAATGGATAGGTACTCAAAGGATAGGGAAAGGGCTGGATTCCAGCCCTTTTCCTTGTCTGAAATGATTATTTGCAGCATGCAGAGTAAATAAGTAGAAGGTTGGATGGAAGATGCAAAATAAGCAGGCTATACGAAGCCGTAACAGGAAGTGGCTCATATTATTTGGTATTATTATCGTTTTTTTAATTGGAGTGATTGTGATGAAGCAAGCAGATACACAAACAACTAAAAATGAATGGATTGTTCCAACCGTATTGCCACAGGAGACATTGGCTGCATCCGGGGAGGAACATCGGATATTGGGAACGACACTAACGTTAGAGGCAGAGGATGGAGAACTGACTGGATTAACTATCTCAGAGGATGATGGTGCATCAGGCGGTAAATTCGTGGAGGGCTTTGATACGAGCGGCGATAATTTGAGATTTCTTATGGATATAGAAGCTGAGGGCACATATATGATTTTAATTCGGTACAAAACGGCAGGAGGAGATAAGCCGAATTTTATAGCCTTGGATGGAGAACGGCTTGCTGAATATACATTTAAGGATACGGCTGTATGGAAGGATGCTGTGATCGGACAATATGATTTGAACGCAGGAAAGCATACGTTTGATATTTCAAATAGCTGGGGCTGGATTGCCATTGACTATATTCAATTAATTGGAGGTTCTGACGGCAATGTTACGCGTGTTGCGCTCCATTTAGAAAGTGAAAGCACAGGTCCGTCTGATGCTGCGGTTACGGTCGCGGCTCGTGCTGACCATTCTGCGGAATATCGTTTTTTTGCTCGTGAAAAAAAAGGAGATTGGATGCCGTTAAACGAGTTTAGCAGACATCATCAATATACCTTTCTTCCCCCTGCAGCAGGCGATTATGAGCTCAAGGTACTGGCGCGCGGATTAAATGCCAGAGCAGAAATGGAAGCAGAAGCAGTTATATCCTATAAGGCATTACCTGCCTATATAGGCAAGCCCTTATTGAATCCGATGTTCGGTGATCACATGGTTCTTCAAAGGGATAAGCAGGCAGCCATATGGGGCTGGGCAGAGCCGAATACGAAAATAACCGTCCAAATGAATGATCATGCAATTTCTGGGTTAACAGATGCCGATGGCTATTGGAAAATAGAATTGGGTGTTTTTTCAGCAGGAGGACCTCATCAAATAACGGTTAGCAGCAGCACAGAGAGGATTGAGCTCGTTGATGTTTTGTTTGGTGATGTATGGCTCAGCTCGGGGCAATCCAATATGGAGTTTAAGCTGCCCGCTGTAATGAATGCGGCAGAGGAAATGAAACAAGCAAATCATCCCAATATTCGATTTATGAAAATACCGCAAGCAACAAGTCCTGTTCCGCTATCCATGGTAGACAAGGGAACCAAATGGCAGAAGGTGACATCCGATTCAGCTGTGGATTTCAGCGCCGTAGCTTATTTTTTTGCCCGTAAAATAAACAAGGAAACCAATGTACCTATCGGCATTCTCTTCTCAGCTGTTGGCGGTACAAAAGCAGAATCATGGACAAGCTACCCTATGTTGCAAAGCAATCCAGATTTTACAGCAGCAGCTGATGAGATTAAAACAGGCGCAGTGATGATTGAGACAGCTAAATCACCGATCGCTCTTTTTAATGGGATGATTGCGCCCCTTACGCCTTACAAATTAAAAGGTGTGCTCTGGTATCAAGGTGAAAGCAATTGGGGAGAGCGTCGCTATAACAAGCTGCTGCCTGATCTGATGAAGGATTGGCGCTTAGCTTTTTCGGATGAACGTCTGCCGTTTATAATCATTCAAATTTCAGCATTTGGCACCGTTCAAAGCGAAGCTAATCCGGCGCAAAAAAATGAAGGACTGCCGGAAATACGCGAAGCTCAGCTCAAAACGGTGCAGGATGATAACCACGCATGTCTTGTTGTCACAACAGATGTAGGAGATAGCGCTGATATCCATCCAACGAATAAGCAGGATGTCGGCTGGCGATCTGCATTGTGTGCTTTAGGCAAATTTGACAACCATACGATTGAATATTCAGGACCCATATATACGTCGATGGCGAAGGAAGGAGCGGCCATTCGTCTTTTTTTCGAGCATGCTGATTCAGGCTTAATGGCAGGAATAAAGGCTGGACTTGAACCTGTACAGGAGGAGAAATCAGGCAAGCTGATTGGTTTTGCAATTGCGGGGGAAGACAAGAGATATTATGCTGCTAATGCCCAAATTGATGGCAACTCGGTCATTGTATCATCGGATAAGGTTGCTGAACCAGTATCGGTAAGATATGGCTGGAGCGATTCACCGACGATTAATTTGTATAATAAAGCAGGACTTCCCGCATCGCCATTTCGAACGGATTCTTAAAAAAACACTGCAAAAGGAGGATGACCGCTAGGGCCATCCTCCTTTCATGTTTAATTTCGGAAAATAATCTCAGCTTGAATTAGCGTCTTTTCGTAGCTCGTTGTTGCATTGAGTATTCTCCATAGCATCTGGTCAACAGCACGTTTGCCCAGCAGCTCCTTATCTACATTAACAGTAGCCAAAAAAGGAATCTGAGGATGGGTATTGTCGAAGCCGGTAAAAACGAGCGTTTCTGGAATATACATGCCGATATTTTTTAATGTATCTAACGCAAAAGAGGCAAATATATCATTGGCGCAAACAAATACTTCAGGTAAACCATACTCCTCAATAGCAGCTTTGAATGTATCGTGAAAGTTTTCAATTTCTGGTCCCATAAGAGAAGGAATTTGCTTTAGTTCAATATCATTGTCCTCGAGAGCTGAACGGAAACCAAGGAAACGCTCATAGAAGCTTTGCGCATCTCTAATATTTCCTAAAAATTGATAGTTTTTGTACCCTTTTGTAATGACGGCGTTCATTATTTCTCTCATGCTGGACAAGTTGTCTGTAAAAATCGAGTCGCAGTGAAAGTTTGGATCGTAATGATCGACCATCACGACAGGAATGCCGAGCCGTTTAATATCAAGCAGCACAGAGGTAGAAATAGAGCCTACAGTAATAATGCCCATAATGGCTTCTGGGTTTAAAAGTGAGAACATGGAGTCGTTAGTAGGCTCGGTTAATGTAAGGATGTTAATGCCCTTTTGGTTCAGCCTTGTAGATATGCCGTTAAAGATTGGACCCCAATATAAGGAATCAGTATTTTGATAACGAACATTTGGGAAAAGCACTAGAATGGTTCCGGACCAGCTTCGTGATTCTGTATCCATCAGCTCGCTTGAAACAGGAGGCGTCTGAGCGTCCTTAAAATAACCAAGCTGTCCTGCAGCTCTTAATATTACTTCTCTTGTTTGTGGACTAACCCCCGATTTCCCGGCTAACCCTCGTGATACTGCGAATTTTGACAATCCTGTATAATCGGCAATTGATTGAATCGTTACCTTCCGGCGCATAAATTTCATCCTACCTTAATTAGTTAGTTTGCCAAGCCATCTATATGTAAAGATCTCCATTATTATATGTGAAGAAATGCTAGTCATTATTTTACCGTATTGTTACTAACAATTAAACTTGTTTTTTAATTGCTAAAAAATATTAAACATTATTATTTTATTTAGAGTTTTATTTAGGAAGTTCATTCACCTCAATGCTTTATTATTGTCTTTTTGTTATTTTGTTATGTAGATAAATATAGCTGTTTTTTCAAGGGTATACAAGCGATAAAACGGAATTTAACTTATTTTTTTAAAAATATCAGCGCGTTTAGATAACAAATAAAAAACAATTGACCAGTTTTGTTTTTGATGTTATATTCGTTATGCAAAACGAAATAACAAATTACGGAAATCAAATAACGAAAAGGCGGTGAGGTTAGCTGTTGGGTTTTTCAAAGTTTAGGAATGAAAGCGCTTTTAAATGGGGATTTTTACTTTATACCAACTGATGAATGTAAAAATGGGAGGTTCGGTCATGAGAAAAATACAAGGTTTGTCCATTTTGGTGTTATGTTTCATGCTCATACTTACAGCTTGCAGCGGCGGGAACGGCGGAAATAAAGGAACGAATAACGCTCCAAAAGAAAGCGCTGTCACTAATCCGACTGCAGCACCTGAGGAAGCCACAGCAACACCAGAACCTGTCGATATGGGTGGACGCGTTATTAAAGTAGCTGCATGGTGGGATTTGACACCAGCAGGAGCAACGGCTTCCGAGAAAGAGCGTCTCGCTAAAATTGAAGAAGTCGAAAAAAAATATAATGTGAAAATCGAATTCGTAAACGTTCCTTTTGAAGAGTACATGCCGAAGTTTACGGCTACTGTCCTGACAGGTGAGCCTTTCGCAGACATCGTTCAAATGGAATACAAAGCAGCATTGCCGGCTGTATTGAAAGGCCAGCTGCTTCCGATCAGCGAGTTTACAACTTCAGCTAATAACATCAACAACGATGCAAACTTGATGGCCAAAGCGCCTGCTATAGCTGGCGGCGAATATGCATTTGACAATCCAGGTTCAGGCGGTACAGCCATGCACTACAATCGCGATTTGTTCAAAAAACTTGGCCTTCCGGATCTTCAAGAGCTTTATGCAGGCGGCCAATGGAACTGGGACAAGTTTTTGGAAATTGCAAAGCTAGCAACGAAGGATACAGACAATGACGGAAAAATTGACGTTTATGGCTTCTCAGGCTGGTCCATTGATATTTTCCGCAACTTTACGGCTGCAAATGGCGGCAAAATCGTTGACGAAGGAGCAGGCGTTCAAGGCTTAACCGATCCAAAAACGATTGAAGCGGCAGAGTTTGTTAACCGTCTATACAACGTTGAGAACGTTATGAAAATTAAAACAGGCGACAGAATGAATTATGAAGAATTCAACACGTTTAAAGACGGCGATGTAGCGATGTTCCAAGCACCGGCGTGGAACATTGGTGAATTAACGTTCGATATCGGTGTTGTGCCAATTCCGAATGGGCCACAAGGAAGTCCAGAAGTTACTTATGCGAACCCTGGACAAGCGGCTAAATTTATTCCAAAAGGCGTAAAAGACGCGCAATTGGTTTACCAAATTTACGAAGAAACATTTGATATTACTCAAACGGAAGAATTCCCAAGCCAAGAGTGGCTGGAAGGGCTCTACAATCACGAGGAAGATGTAGCTATGCAGCGTGATCATATTACGAACACAGGCCAAATCTTGCTGGATGATGCTTTCCCTGATTTCCCTACTGGGAAGTTCGTTACAGATATTATCGTAAATAATCAATCAGTGACTGCGACTGCTGAGAAGTATAAGCCGGAAGCAGAAGCGTCCATAGCCAAGCTTTCTAAGTAATTGAAGGCAGCGGTTTAATGTACAGGTCGGGGGACGTCTTTCATGACTTCCCCCGATTGTATGAGAACGAGGAAAATAAATGCTAGAAGATATATGGGCTTATATTTCACCATCAAACGTGAGCTTCCCCGCCTATGGACGGAGAAACCGTTTATGCATGTAAGGAGGACCTCTGGTGATAAGCAATTTGCGGCTAACCAATATGGCAAGGAAGCTAGTCCCTTTTGTTTTGGCAGTTTTAATGGTACTTCCGTCAGTRCCTAAGGTGCATGCAGTCGGCAGTTCGGATAATGCGCTGACGGAGGAGTCCGTTCAATCCGGATCGACGCAGATCTCGGCTTATAATGAACAAAAATATCATGAATATGTCTCGCAATATGAGGCGGCAGCCCGTCCAGAGCGGGAAATCGTATTAGAAGCAATCAATTACAGCCATATAGAGGGTGCTGAGTTCGAGAAGCTTAACAACTACGAGGGTATGGACGGATCTTCCTTGTTAACAGGCGAATCGGGCAAAGT
Organism: Paenibacillus sp. TAF43_2; assembly: GCF_052113545.1. Classification (NCBI taxonomy): domain Bacteria; kingdom Bacillati; phylum Bacillota; class Bacilli; order Caryophanales; family Paenibacillaceae; genus Paenibacillus; species Paenibacillus sp. TAF43_2. Next base: position 4,128 of record NZ_JBFRDK010000103.1, on the reverse strand, counting down.
GGAATGGTCATTTGATGTGGCTGATGCGGGTCTTTACAATCTTTCTTTGCTCTATTATCCCATTGAAGGAAAAAGCTCAGCGATTGAACGGGATTTATTCATTGACGGAAAACGTCCGTTCAGAGAAGCTGCTTTCCTGCAATTTGACCGTGTTTGGGATAATCAAGCAGCTCAAGTTGTACAGGACAATCAAGGCAATGATCTCAGACCAAAGCAAGTGGAGAAGCCGAGATGGAGCGAGAAAACATTTCAAGATTCCGATGGTTACGAGAATGAGCCTTTCTTATTTTATTTTTCGCAGGGCAAACATACGATTACGCTTGAATCTACACGGGAACCGATGGTCGTTAAACAATTGAAACTATTTCAACAGCCTGCTCCACTACCCTATGAACAGTTGCTTAAGCAGTATGAAGCAGATGGTATGAAGGAAACGAGCGGCCAATTGATTACGATTGAAGGCGAGGCTTCCACAGCAAAGTCTTCACCTACCTTGTATCCGCTAAGCGAGCGTTCAAGTGCTGCAGTATATCCTTACAGCTCTTCAAAAATAAAAATAAATACGATTGGCGGCTTGAACTTTCGTCTTCCTGGTCAATGGATGGAATGGGAAATTGATGTCCCTGAAACGGGGCTTTACCAAATTGCCTTTAAAACGCAGCAAAACTTCGTTAGAGGCATTTATTCGACTCGTACATTAACCATTGACGGCGAAATTCCTTTTAAGGAAATGGAAAAGGTTGCGTTTCGTTATAAGAGCTCCTATCGGCTTGATGTGATGGGTGGAAAGTCTCCTTATTTATACCGCCTGGAAAAAGGAAAGCATACACTCAGGCTTGAGGTAAGCCTAGGCGAGTTTGCCCCGCTCATTCGAGAGGTTGAAAGCAGTCTTTATAATTTGAATGAAATGTATCGCAAAATATTGATGATTACGGGAACAAAGCCCGATGAATACCGTGATTATCAGATTGAGAAAAAAGTTCCCAACATACTTAACGTTTTTGAAGAAGAAAGTGAACGTCTTAAAACCATTGCCGCGCAGCTCGTCAAATTATCAGGACAATCCAGTGACCAAGAGGCTCTTCTAAAGACGATGTCACTGCAATTGGATGAGATGGTTGAGAAGCCGGATACCATTCCGAGAAGGCTTGGAGCCTACAAGACAAACACGGGCGGACTAGGAACTTGGGTTCAGCAAGCAAGGCAGCAGCCGCTTGAGATCGATGCGCTGTATGTCGCTTCACCAGATAAGAAATTCCCTAAAAAAGGAATGGGCTTCGCCGCGAATCTTAAGCATCAATCTGCAACCTTTATTTCTTCTTTCTTTACCGATTACAATCAGATCGGAAATATTTCTGAGGACGCCGACCAAAGGTCGATTACCGTATGGATCGGAAGCGGACGGGATCAAGCCAACACGATGAAGGCGATGATTGACGAAACCTTTACATCCGTTACCGGCATTAATGTCAACTTGAAGCTGGTAAACATGGGAACACTGCTGCCTGCAACGCTGGCGGGCCAAGGTCCCGACATCGCCATGCAGATTGAAAATGATTTGCCTGTTAACTTTGCGATGCGTAACGCTTCAACTGATTTGACACAGTTTGCTGATTTCGAAGAGGTCAGTGAACGTTTCCGTCCAAGCGCAGTTGTTCCATACAGCTATGATGGCGGGGTTTATGCGTTGCCGGAAACACAAACGTTCAACATGCTCTTTTATCGTAAGGATGTGCTTGATCAGCTGGATCTGGAAATTCCGCAAACTTGGGATGAAGTTTCTAATTTACTAGCCGTTCTAAGTAAAAATCATATGCAATTCGGTTTGCCAGTTGTGGCACAAGCTGCTGTTCAAGGGCAAAACATACCGCCAAACTCGATGTATGCGGCACTATTATTTCAGAATGGCGGACAGCTATACCGCAATGATGGCAAAGAATCCGATCTGGATTCACGCATCGGCATCGAAACATTCAAGCAATGGACGGAGTTTTATACCGATTATAAATTAGAACGGGAATATGATTTCTCCAATCGCTTCCGTACGGGGCAGATGCCAATAGGCATTGCAGATTATACAACCTATAACCAGCTGTCTGTATTTGCGCCAGAAATTCGCGGCATGTGGGGCTTCGCTCCTGTTCCGGGAACCATCCAGAAGGATGGCTCCATTAATCGTGAGGTGCCAAGCGGAGGCAGCGCTGTCGTAATGATGAAGAAGGCGAAGGACAAGGAAGCATCATGGGAGTTCATGAAATGGTGGACCAGCGAAGCGACACAAACGGTGTTTGGTCGTGAAATGGAAGGTTTGATGGGCGCAGCAGCCCGTTATCCGACTGCCAATATCAAGGCACTCGACAGCTTGCCATGGCCGGTTGCCGATTACGAAAACTTGAAGGCGCAATTTGAATGGGTACAAGGGGTGCCGGAAGTGCCAGGCGGATATTTCACAGGCCGACATTTGTTTAATGCTTTCTATAAGACGGTAGTTGGTCAAGTGCAGGCGCGCGAATCGATTATGGACTATGTCCAATATATGCAGGATGAAATTACGACGAAACGAAAAGAGTTCGGGTTGCCGCAATAATGGAGGGAGGGTCAAGCGTGCAAAATTGGTGGAACCTGAAGCTGCGGGAAGTGAAGGCAAACAAACACTCCTACATATTGCTGGCGCCTTACATGGTTTTGTTCGCCGTGTTTACAGTACTGCCGGTTTTGGTGTCGGTGGTGCTTAGCTTTACGTACTTCAATATGCTGGAGTTTCCAAAGTTTGTCGGCTGGCAGAACTATACGCGTTTATTTCTAGATGATGATGTATTCCTCATTGCCGTAAAGAACACGCTGTTGTTCGCTGTAATAACGGGACCAATTAGTTATATCGCGTGTTTTGTTTTTGCATGGATTATTAATGAGCTGTCTCCAAAGCTGAGAGCGATAATGACTCTCGTATTTTATGCGCCGTCCATATCCGGAAATGTGTATTTTATATGGCTGATGATTTTCTCCGGCGATCGCTATGGTATTGCCAACGGTTTTTTATTGAAGCTGGGCATCATCTTGGAGCCGCTTCAATGGTTGAAAAAAGAGGAATACATTTTGCCGATCATCATTCTTGTTCAGCTTTGGCTTAGTCTTGGAACGGGTTTCCTTGCTTTTATTGCAGGTTTGCAAACCGTTGACCGGACATTATATGAGGCTGGCGCAGTCGATGGCGTGAAGAATCGCTGGCAGGAGCTTTGGTACATTACATTGCCTTCGATGCGGCCGCAGCTGATGTTCGGGGCAGTCATTCAGATTACGACGGCATTTGCAGTGGCTGATGTTTCGATCGCTCTCGCAGGGTTCCCAAGCGTCAACTATGCAGCTGAGACGATAGTTACTCACTTAATCGATTTCGGTACTACCCGTTTTGAGATGGGTTACGCTTCTGCCATCGCTTCTGTGTTATTCATGATTATGGTGGGATCGAATCTCATCGTTCAAAAACTTCTTCGCAGGGTAGGTGAATAAGTTCATGAACTTCTCCTTTCGAATCCCGAGGAAACGGGTAAATCGATCGTTCTGGGGCAGCTTCTCGCTTTTTGTTTTGCTTACGGCGTTTGGTGCGTTCATGATCGTGCCGCTAATCTATGCGATCAATAATGCCTTTAAACCGTTGGATGAAATATTTATGTTTCCTCCGACATTATTTGTTCGAAACCCGACCATGAACAACTTTATCGATTTATTTGCATTGTTAGGCAATTCATGGGTTCCTTTTTCAAGATATATTTTCAACACAGTTTTCATTACCGGCATGGGTATCATTGGACATGTACTGCTAGCGTCGGCAGCTGCTTATCCGCTAGCCAAGCATAAGTTTCCAGGTAAAAGCTTCATGTTCAGCATTGTCGTTTTATCCTTGATGTTTACGCCAGCCGTAACAGCTATTCCAAACTATATGATCATGTCATGGTTAGGCTTGATCGACACGTATTGGGCAGTCATCATTCCAGCTTTTGCTTATTCGCTTGGTCTCTATCTAATGAAGCAATTTATGGAGCAAATTCCTGATGTGCTGTTAGAGGCGGCGAAAATTGATGGAGCAAGCGAATATCGAATTTTCTGGACCATCGTAATGCCCAATGT
>NZ_JBFRDK010000102.1:0-24146 GCF_052113545.1 Paenibacillus sp. TAF43_2 | reverse complement strand
ATACAACGTGAACTTAAATTGGTTATTAAACACTGTTGCTGCAGAAAATGGAACAACATATGAAGGCGAGTTCGAAAAAAGGCTAATTGAGGTTTTTAGAAATCTTGATGATTTTGATAAGAACGAAAGGTAGGTGATGGAATGACAACATTAGGGGAGAGAATTTAGGGAATAAGAAAGACCAATCAATTAAACCAAATTGAATTTTCCAATATAATCGGTGTGTAACAAGGAACGCTTAGTGAACTAGAACAAGACAAGTACAAGCCTTCTATGGACACACTTATTGCTATCCATAATAATTTAAAGGTTGGTCTACAATGGTTAATTATTGGATCAGCCCAAGATACATATAGCATCATTCTTAGTGAGAAAGAGAATAAATTGAATTCTGTTTTTAGAAAACTTAATACCGATGATCAAGATGAAATTATAGAGATTATTGAGATTAAACAAAAACGGTATAAATAGTAGCTCATCATATCATGCGAATAATGCTATGTTTATCTAGCGTAATCAGTCCCGATGATGCTTTATTGGGTCATCGGGATTTTATTCATTTCATAAAGAAGAAGTTCAACCACTATCTCCGCCACATATTCAGCATCTTCTACAACCTTATTCCATTTATTATTTGTCTCGTACGAAAGAAAAATGTTCAAAACCTAAGGAAACAAGCGTATTTAAGAGGAAAATGATACTCCATAGAGGGAGGAGAGCTTGAGGCTTTCGCGAATACTCTACATAAGGTGTTATTTACAAAGTTTGTAAATATGATATTAACTGAAATTCCTGTATGACTTAATTAGAAAAGGGGCTCGATGATACCTTATACAAAGGCTGTTATTACTGATCCATGTTACGACACGGTTCAAAAAGTTATTTGGGAAAAAAATAACCCATAGCATGTCTCGCGTAGGGAGATGCATCGATAACAGTCCCATAGAATCCTTCTGGGGAACCCTGAAGTGCGAAAAATATTATTTGCACACATACCAAACTTTTGAAGGGCTTGATACATCCACTTTTACAATAACGAACGATTACAGGCAAAACTAAACGGCCTCAGTCCAATGGAGTTTAGGACTAAGGCCGTTTAACAGGTTTTATTATTTGTAATGTCTACTTGACGGGGTGCAGTTCAATTCCGCAGCCTCTTTATCGATTAGAAGCCTGAAAATACCTATTAGATAAATTAGGTGTTTTCCGTTTTTTATGTTCAATGATATAAGGGGAAAGAGATTCCTTTTCATATTTTGTGAAAAGAGTGATGTTGTGACTCTATTCGTAGTATTCAGTTAACTAGAGATTTCTGATTGGCACCTTCTATTTGTTGTAATGTGATGGCGGTTAGGGAGTCTTATGTCGTATTTACCCGGATCTAATGTCTTTTTTACCCCTGTTCGTGTGTGGGCTATTGGTTATAATGAGTATTGTGTAAGGGCTTCCAATTCTAAAAAATTGTTGAAAAGAGGAATGCACTTGAGCAAACAGTATGACATCGCGGCATACATATGGCCGGCTTATACAGGGGACGAACCAAGAACTAGGATGTTCTGGCCGGAGGGGATGGGGGAGTGGCAATCTGTCAAGAACGCCGTCAAGAAGTTTCCCGAACATAATTGGCCGCGCAAGCCGCTGTGGGGCTACTGCAACGAAGCGGACCCTTATGTGATGGAGATGCAGATCAACGCGGCGGCGGACCACGGCGTCAATGTATTCATTTACGATTGGTACTGGTACGACAAACGCCCTTTTTTGGAAAATTGCCTCAACGACGGCTATCTGAAGGCGAGAAACAACGATAGAGTAAAATTTTATTTGATGTGGGCTAACCATAGCGTTAATAATACGTGGGATATCCGCTTGTCGCATGATATGGAAGGCGCCATGATCTGGGATGGCGCGGTCGACCGCAAAGAATTCGAGATCATCGCCGATCGCGTGATCAATCAATATTTTAAGCATCCGTCTTACTACACGATTGATGGCAAACCAATTTTCAATATTTATGATCTTGCCAATCTGATGAGAGGTTTGGGCGGTGCGGAAGAAACGAAGGATGCATTCACTTGGTTCAGAGCCAAATGCGTCGAAGAAGGCTTGCCTGGCTTACACCTGCAGCTCACTTTGTGGGAAGAGCAGAACTTCAATCTCAGCGGCGTTGACGGCGGGGAAAAGGTAACGGCGAAAGAGATCGTGAAGCTGCTTGGCTTCGACAGCTTGACCCACTATCAGTACGTTCATTTCGTTAACGTAGACCGTGATTACAACGAAATCATGGTGGATGTCGTACAAGAGTGGTCCCGCATTGACGCAGCCTACGACATTCCGTATTATCCGCACATCTCGGTTGGCTGGGATAATAATCCGAGGTTTAAGGAACGTGTTCCGCTTGTTGTTCAGAACAATACGCCAGACAACGTTCAGAAGGCGTTTGAACAAGCGAAGCAATATGCGGACGCACATCCAGAGCAGCCTCCGCTCATCACGGTGAACAGCTGGAATGAGTGGACGGAGACGAGTTATTTGTTGCCGGACGATTTGTACGGGTACGGGTATTTAGAGGCGATTAAGAAAACATTCGTCAAATCGTAAGCGCGGAGAGCTGACCTCCTCTTTGGGGTAATCAGACCCACACGAAGTGGGTCTCTTCTCCGATTTCAAATCATGTCTGCTGGAAGCTTGTGGCTGACAACTGGCAACCACGGCAAAGGAAGGTGTAGTAAATACCTTCACTATTTCCGACTTGCTCCATGTCCAGCTGGGCAATGAATACCATTGTTTGCTCACAACTAGGGCAAGACGGGTATTCAGCATCCTGAATCCAAGTCGGATGCCCTCCAATTTGTGTGGCAGGTACTTCAAGGGTCCAGTACGAAGCTTCATAACTGCCGCTGGGCTGGTCTACCATGTGTAGCAAATGGACAGGCTCTGTTTCCTCATAAATCTCTCGAGAAAAATGCTTCGGCTGCTGATTATAGGAACTCCAGCTCAAATGACCCTGATAATCAATTTCCATGAACTGCACACCATAATAAGCAGCGCACCGCATACATGCAGCCAATCGCAAACGTTCACCTTCAAGATTCAGAAATTGCAGAACCGGGTCGAGGAGATTGCATTCAAATAGTACTTCTATTGGGCCGTCGCACCATGGGCAGGTATGATTACTGTCCTTAAGCGCAAGCACTGCTTTATTTTCAGTAAATTGATCTTCAGCCTTAAATGCATAGCGAACCGAATGGAATAATGTTGTCTTGTTTCCCTCATCATCCAGCTCCCAACCGGCCTCATGGGTATAGCTTTCAGGGGATACATAAAGTTCGCTAGCCCAACGTGGAGCTGATTTTGCCCAGCTGTCAAACTGACGCACAATCTCTTCATCTCCGATCCAAGCAAGGGCTGACAGTAGATGGTTGCGATTCTCCTTATCGTGATGAATCCGTTCCATGATTTTGTTTCTAATGGAAGGCAGAGCATCTTTGAAAAGAATCCCTGGATAAAAACATTCTTTTTGCACTAACGCATCCAAGCCAAGATGGATGGTTGCCTGAGCAAAGCAAACGAGCGATAACAAAATCTCTTCGGCCTGATCAAGCTCCCMCTCTTCAATAAGTTGTACAGCATACGCCTCCATTTGAGCGACTTCCTTTGGAGTGAGGTTATGATAGAGTTCCTGTTCGCTTTTTGGGTAGGAGAGAAGGACCTCGAGCGGATCATGTTTTTTAGGTGTATGCATGATTTTAAGTATTTCAACGGGTTCGGTAATATCTTTATAAGGATCGACGAATCTACGATTGCGGGCAATATAGTCTTCCTTTTCCAATCGAAGCTTTTTTTGTTGGCAGGGCATACATATTCCGCCTGTCTTGGCTGCGGTAGCTGGTAAAATAGTTGCTGCGCAGCCTTCTGTTTGGCAGGGCAGACGTTCCGTCATTAGCTCACCTCTAGAAAAATGGAATTTTGTTTTCTATTTTTATTATCTCTGTCATTGAAAAGGTTGTCACTAGCATTTAACCGAATTATTACGGGAAGAAGCATTAGTAATTATCGAATAATGATAGGAGGATTAAGATGCGAGTCAAACGGATCGTCACGAATATTGAAGCGCAGGATATTACCGCTGCAAAACGTTTTTACGAGGATGTACTCGGTCTTGAGTTATGGATGGATCATGGTTGGATTAGAACTTACGGTTCGAGCGAAGAGATGAGCATACAAATTAGTTTTGCCACACAAGGGGGATCTGACACGCCTGTGCCTGATATGTCGATTGAAGTCGATGATCTCCAAGCTGCATTTGATGGCATGAAAAAAGCTGGGTTTCCAATCGAATATGGCATTGCTGTGGAGCCCTGGGGTGTTCGGCGCTTCTATGTACGCGACCCATTTGGTAAGCTTATCAACATTCTTTCTCATGAGCATTGAGGCAAGGCGAAATTTATTGTTTACAGCATGAGATAAACGAATAAAGCCCGCCGACCTACAGGTTAGTGGGCTTTATTTTTATGTGGTGCATAGATGGAAATAACGTTCATTCTTCTACTGAATTACTGACCGTGAGCGGGTGTTTCTTTAAGCTGTGCAAGTATGATTTCTATCGTATTATCAATAAATGATTGTTCTGGACGTGCTTTCAATATTACCGTTAGCCCAATTAACGATACGATTAGCGACTGCGATAAAGCTTTCGCGTTTACTGAAATTTCGAGCTCACCCGATTGTATGCCCCGTTCAATGGTCTCTAGAAATATGACGGACAGGTACATTTGATGTTCTCTTGTGAGAATTTCGAATTTTTCATCATGCGGTGCAAGCTCGACTATCGTATTGATGCTAAAGCATCCACGGTTGCGATTTTCTCCGTATTCCTCTGCAACAACCCCTTCAAAATAATGGCGAAAGGCTTCCTTAACAGAGGAATAGCTCTGAAGCTTGGTTCGAACGAGAGCAGCGCGCGACATCGTATATCTGCGCAGTGCAGCTTCGAATAATTCTTTTTTGTCACCAAAAGCTGAGTATAGGCTAGGCCGTTGGATACCCATTCTGGAAGTTAAATCGCTTAGTGAGGTAGCCYCATAGCCCTTCTCCCAAAACAGCTGCATAGCTGCATCCAATGCTTTTTCTTCGTCAAATTCGCGGGTTCTTCCCATAGTCAAAACCTCTCGGTACTCTTTATTTTCTAGTGAATGAATCAAATACAATAGACAATCGTCTCTATTTACGTACCAATTGGTATAGTATTATTGTATAATTTGCGATTTGCAATGTCAAATTAAAGATCTGTTATTCACAATATTTGCTTGATTTTTAACCTAAAACCATGTGAAAACATTTTTCCGTTGACAGAGATCGTTTTTATGCGCTATATTTACCGAGCAATATAACGTACCGATCGGTACACAAAAAACAGTTTTTAAAATGAATAAAGAAAAGGTGAGTTTGGAATGGAGGAGCTTAAAGAAAAAGCAGCAGTTTATAACAAGGTAAGGATGAATTCATCACAGGGAACAAATAACGATCGCGTTTCCGTTCAGGGTTCCTCCATGTCTCGCTTGGTCACACTGTTGTTTGCGGTTGCCTGCGGGATGTCTGTTGCAAATATCTATTTCGCACAACCGCTGCTCGATCATCTGTCGATGGCATTTGGCATTGGCTATTCAACCATTGGCATTCTGATTACGATCACCCAAATTTTTTATGGATTGGGATTGTTATTGTTGGTACCGCTTGGAGATTTACTGAACCAGCGCCGACTCATTATCGGTCAGATGTTGTTTTCCGTTATCGCCCTAGTTATCGTTGGGCTCGCCTCCTCCAGCCTGATGCTTTTCGCAGGTATGGCCTTGGTGGGACTGCTTGCTGTTGTAACCCAGACGCTTGTAGCATTCGCAACGAACATAGCTGCTCCTGCCGAAAGAGGACGTGTCGTTGGCGTAGTAACAAGTGGAATTGTCATTGGCATCCTTCTTGCACGAACGATTGCAGGAGTATTAACAGATATAGCGGGTTGGCGTTCCGTATATTTATTTTCTGCAGCATTGATGCTTCTTATGGTTGTTGTGTTAATTAAGGTTTTGCCAAATGTGAAGCGGGAAGTGAAATCACTGTCCTATCCTGAGCTGCTTAAGTCGGTGTTTATGTTGTTCGTTCAAGAGAGGATCTTACGTATCCGGGCGGTTCTGGCTATGCTGATTTTTACGGCTTTCAGTATATTGTGGACTTCATTAGTACTTCCCCTTAGCGCATCGCCATGGTCACTTTCTCACACCGCCATAGGGGCATTTGGCCTCGTGGGTGCTGTTGGAGCGTTAGCTGCTGCAAGGGCGGGAAAGCTTGCCGATCAAGGTTATGGACAGAAAACGACGGGCGTAGCTTTGATTCTATTGCTCCTATCATGGTTGTTAATCAGCTATACAGATCAGTCGCTATTCGCCTTGGTTATTGGCATTGTTCTTCTTGATTTGGCTGTGCAAGCTGTACATGTCACGAATCAGAGCATGATTTTCGCATTGCATGCGGAGGCTCGCAGCCGACTGGCAGCGGGATACATGGTTTTTTACTCCATTGGGGGTGCCGTTGGTTCGATCTCATCGACGCTTACCTATGCCCATTACGGCTGGGACGGGGTATGTTTGCTTGGAGCATCGGTTAGTACATTCGCTCTTCTGTTTTGGGCAATGACGAGGCGTACTGCCTCTGCAGCATGAAAATAAATAATTTAACAGGAGAGATTGAGCATGGAAATAGGTATAACTTCGTTTGTAGAAACAAAGCCGGATATTCATACGGGTGCAGTAATAAGCCATGCGCAGCGATTGCGTGAGGTTGTCGAGGAAATTGTTCTTGCCGATCAGGTGGGACTTGATGTATTTGGCGTAGGTGAGCATCATCGGAAGGATTATGCAGCATCTTCACCTGCAGTTGTGCTAGCTGCAGCTGCATCACAGACAAAACGGATTCAGCTAACGAGTGCCGTAACGGTGCTTTCTTCATCTGACCCGGTACGTGTTTTTCAGGATTTTGCTACGCTCGATGGTATTTCAAATGGACGTGCGGAGATTATGGCTGGTCGGGGTTCCTTTATCGAATCTTTTCCACTGTTTGGCTATGATTTGAATGACTATGACGAGCTGTTCGAGGAACATCTGGAATTGCTCTTAAAAATACGAGGGTCCGAAAAAGTAACCTGGAAGGGCGGCCATCGGCCTGCGATTCATGATTTAGGCGTATATCCACGGCCTGTTCAAAATTCGTTGCCGATATGGGTAGGCAGCGGAGGCAACCGGGACTCTGCAATTCGTGCTGGACTGCTCGGACTGCCATTGATGCTCGCGATCATTGGCGGAAGCCCGATGCAATTTGAACCACTTGTACAGCTTTATAAGAAAGCGGCTGCGCATGCGGGCCATGATGAATCGCGCCTTAAAGTGGGGTCTCATTCCATAGGTTTTGTTGCAGAAAATACGGATCTAGCAGCAGATACATTTTTTCCTTCCACGCAAGCAGGCATGAATAAACTGGGGAAAGAGCGAGGCTGGGCGCATTATGACCGTTCCAGCTTTGATGCTGCGCGCAGCTTTGAAGGAGCACTTTATGTGGGTGATCCGGAAACCGTTGCTCAAAAAATAATTCATCTTCGGAAACATGTAGGCGTTACGCGTTTTATGATGTACGTGCCTTTAAGTACTATGCCGCATGATCAAGTGATGAGAGCCATTGAGCTGCTAGGAACAGAGGTTGCGCCGCGGGTCCGAGAGGAAATTGCCAAGTGGGAAGCGGAAACGGAAAAAGAATCATAATTCAGCTGCAGTTATTAAACAAAAAGGAATCAACAAATAAACTGTATTATAGGAGCAATTATTATGAATTTTGAAAGTCGCATATTGCCAGAATTAAGGCCGGTATTAGCTCAGTTTCCTGGATTTCAGCTGGAAGGAAAATTAGAGTGGAGCCGGAGCTTGTTGTCGAGTGCTCCTATTGAAAAGTCGGAGCATGTACGTTCGACAAGTCGTATGATCCCGGGCGCAGCAGGAGAGATACTGGTCAAAATTTACGAACCAGCCGAGCGAACTGGTGCTAAGCTTCCTGCGATGCTATGGATTCACGGGGGAGGTTATGTAATGGGGCATCCGGACATGGACGATGCTTTGTGTGAACGCTTCGTGCAAACAGCTAATTGTATCGTCGTATCTGTCGATTATCGACTTGCTCCTGAGCACCCTTACCCAGCTGCTATCGACGACTGTTATTCAGGCTTGACGTGGATGGCGGACGAAGCAGATTCGCTGGGCATCGATTTGAATCGAATAGCCATTGCTGGTGCAAGCGGGGGCGGGGGTCTAACCGCAGCGCTTGCTATCATGGCTCGTGACAAAGGCGGCCCAGCCCTCATCTTCCAAATGCCGCTGTATCCGATGATCGACAATCGTAACATTTCGGTTTCAAGTCATGAAATTACAGCGGATAATGCAACCTGGAACCGAACGAACAATTTGACAGCTTGGAAAATGTACTTAGGTGAACATCTTGATGATAGCGAGCTATCTTCACATGCAGTGCCGTCGAGGGTGGAAAATCTGGCGGGGTTGCCGCCTACCTATACCTGCATTGGTCAGCTCGATGTATTCCGTGATGAAACAATCGAATATGTCACACGCTTAGCGCAAGCAGGCGTAGACGTCGAGTTTCATTTATATCCCGGCTGTTTTCACAGCTTTGAAATGATCGTTCCACAAGCAGAAGTGAGCCAGCGAGCTAGCCAAAGCTATGTGGATGCGATTGCAAGAGCACTGAATCCTTAATTAAGTAAAGGAACCTTCTCCAATGGTCAGAATTGACTTAGAAGTCTCCTTCCACAAACGAACTTATTCTATCCGCTCTATTACCGACAGCGCGTGCCGATCTCAATCGGTGCGTGCTGTTTCAGTTAAGCTTATAAATGGTGCAAGAGTTTCTCCCCCACAAACGGCTATAATGAATCATTACCTTGCCTGCATCCATCCCAATTTTCTATACTAAAAACAAACAGATGTCATGGTGGGCTTCGGCTTCACATCGAAAGGAGGCTGCGGCTATGCAAAGGACGAGTTGGGAAAAGTGGAATGGTCATAATGGTTCTATTTTCTGGTTAACGGGGTTGTCCGGTTCAGGAAAAACGACGCTTGCTTGCGGGGCGGAGAGTGAGCTGCTGAGGCGTGGGATCAGATGCGTCATCATTGACGGCGATCGATTGCGGCAAGGCTTGAATCGGGATCTAGGGTTTACGGAAGAGGCGCGACTGGAAAATATGCGCCGTGCAATGGAGATTGCGGATATGTTTTTAGAGAAAGGTTTTGTTGTCCTTGTACCGATGATTTCTCCGTATGAATCGTACCGAAAGCAGATCAAGCAGCGGTTTGGTCCGGAAGATTTTGCAGAAGTGTATGTGAAATGCTCTCTGGAGGAATGCGAACAACGTGATCCGAAAGGCTTGTATCGCAAAGCGAGAGCAGGAGAAATAAAGGATTTTACGGGCATTGATTCCCCTTATGAGACGCCGATACAACCTAATATGATCATAGACACGGAGAAGTATGGCGAAGCAGATGCTATAAATGCGCTTGTTGCGTACATCGAATCCCGATTGAACAATATTTAGACTAGAGAGGGGGGATATATAAATGAGACCGGAAAAAAGCTATACGATATGGTTTTCACAGCGTACAGGGAGTACCCTGCTGAACGAAGCTCTTTCATCAACTGGAGTGGCCGGAGATCCTGGGGAATGGCTGCTCTCTAAGGACCCCAAGACGATGACGCTGGAGCAAATGGAGCAGATGTGGCGGGAAGGTACTTCGTCAAATGGTGTTTTTGGCTTGAAAACAAGTATGAATAGCGAATGGATTACTGCATTTCGGAACATCTTTCAATTGCCAGAAACGGCGACAAAAGCAAGCGTATGGCGTGCAGCTTTTCCGAATTGCGATAAACATATTTATATGACGAGAAGAAATAAAGTCCGTTTAGCCGTATCTTGGTGGCGGGCCATCGTATCCGGAGAGTGGCATCGGCAGCATGGCCAAAAACCGCAAGAGCATGATATTGCCGATAAGTATAATTTTGATGCAATCAACCATTTGTTCATCGAAAGCTCGCTTCGGGAAGCGGCGATGGAGGATTTTTTCTCGGAAGAAGGGATCGTTCCACTTACGATCGTTTACGAAGATTTTATTCTCGATTATGAAGGAACAGTGCTGAGGGTGCTGGATTTTCTGAACATTCAGTCGGAGTCGGTGGAGGTTGCTCCGCCAGCTTTCGATAAGTTAGCAGATGATGTGGCAGAGCAATGGGTGCAGCGTTACCGTCAAGAGCGACAAGCGGGAAGCGAAACAAAAGTGTGGTAATCGCGATTAATTGATGTCTTAGCTCCTAGTATAGGCGCAAGCATTCTCGGTTTTTCCCTAACGCTCGGATACAAGCAACCGCGATATAGCAAGACGGAGCTGCAGCCGCAGCCCCGATTTAAGAATGATTAAGATACCTCTGGAATCTGAGCAATTAACACTTTGACACCTTTGTTCTCAATATCCTCAATAGCTGTTATGCTGGCTTCACTATCGGTAATTAATAGATCCATATCGGTAATGGGGCCTTCTTTTGCAAAAAAATCGACGCCTAGCTTCTCATGAGGAGCTAGACAAATTCGTTTTCTAGAAATTTCGACCGCCGTTCGTCCTAATGAAGCTACTTCTGGAGAAGAGGTGCTTACCCCGTTTTTGGAAATTCCGCCCCCAGCAACGAAGCACAGATCTAAAGTGAATTGTCTAAGAAACTGATTAGCGAGTGTATCGGAAATGTTTCCGGAACTTTTCACTTTGCCGCCTATCAAATAAACATCAATTTCTTCACGATCCTTCAACGCATCAGCCACTCTGATTGCATTCGTAACCACCGTAAAAGGTACCTCAGGAAGAAACTTTAACATGCCGTAATGGATGCCTGCACTGCCTATAAATACAGTATCCTTTTCTTGTATAAAAG
The DNA here is from genome assembly GCF_052113545.1 of Paenibacillus sp. TAF43_2. Classification (NCBI taxonomy): domain Bacteria; kingdom Bacillati; phylum Bacillota; class Bacilli; order Caryophanales; family Paenibacillaceae; genus Paenibacillus; species Paenibacillus sp. TAF43_2. Next base: position 13,121 of record NZ_JBFRDK010000102.1, on the reverse strand, counting down.
AAGCTGCTAATTTCGATATGGCATCTTGATGCGGTGAAGCCTCTTTATAACGAAGGTCTGGCGGGAGCGGGGCGCTGCGCACTTTAGAAGCTGGTATTGCGCCGCCATGCGTACGTTTGAGCAGCCCTTTCTCCTCCATAATCGATAGATCTCTTCGGATGGAATCAATCGACAATTCAAACAGATCCGCTAGTTCCTTGGCGAGTACTCTGCCGTTTTTTTGTAGCAGCTCAATAATCTTGTCACGACGCTCATCGGTAAACATATCGAATCGCCTCCTCTGGATTTTATAACCAGTTACAATTCCATATTATTCTGTTTTATTCAGTTTTGTCAATCGGTTTTATTCATGTTAGTTCTGTTTTGTTCACGTTTAAGCTGAGAGGCAGCCATTCCTGTAGTTGGCCCACACATTTCAGTCGGAGAGGACCGATTGACGTTTGATATATCGCCGATGAATCCAGATAATGTAAAGCTAGTAGGCTGGAAGCATATAAAAGGCCCGCAGAAAGGTGATTTACCGCCAAACTGGGAACATATTTTAAAAAGATAAGGTAAAATTTGAACTTTATAGATGACTAACTATACCGATAGAGGTGTACTTGCATAGTTTGAAGTAGACCTATTTCAACATTACTAAGAAAAGGAATGTGATTCGAAGTGGAAAGAAGAAAAAGAGCTCGTATAAGCGCAATTCTTCCTACTGTAGATGAACCATTTAATGACTTTAGTCAACCGGTTGATTCTACTTTTGAGCCTGGTTTTGAAAGAGCAGGGTCTATGTTTAGTCGAATCGGCGGTATTGATGGAATCATGTCCATGATGGGAAGAATGCAGCAGTTGTTTGGCTTCGTTCAACAGATCCCTCCTACTTTCAAAGTAGTTGGTTCATTTTTTGGACCAAAGGCAACCGTCAGCAATCTATCCAGGAAACCAGCAAGAATAAAAAATAAAAAATACGACGCCAAATCACGGACAGCCGCAACTTCGCGTCGCACTGCAAAAAACAGATAGTGTAACGTAGAGCAATCCTTTATTAAAAGCAATAAAAAAAAGTTAATCATAGCGATTTAATCTAATCTCCCATCTAACTTGCGAGTTCGCTTTTTCGCGAGAATAGTTGGGTGTTTTCTTTGATTTAATCCCTAACTCACGGCTAGTGCTTCATTTTGCTAAAATGCTTTGGCTTTAATCTAGCGATGATAGGCAGCGTCAGCAGCAGTACGAAGCTGGAAGTCCCGTACACAAAAATTAAAGAGGTCGCTTCTTTCAGAAACCCTGAGCAAAACGTACCGATTAACATAAATCCGATAAATACAGGAACCATCACACCATTAACCCGGCCAACGTATTCATCCTGTACGGATTTGATAAATAGCATATTAAGCAGTACTTGCAGCACGGTATAAAATAAACCGACCAGCAGATGGAATGATGCGGTCAACCAAACGTAAGTGGAAAGCGCCTGAACGAGCACTCCCGTCGCCGTTACAATAATAACAACGGTAAATATTTTCCGAGTTTCAAAACGATTGCCAATAGATGCAGCTATTAATCCCCCAGCTAGCATGCCGACTCCGTATAACATACTGAACCATTGCAAATTTTCTTTCGGCAATTGCAGTCTTTCCGTCAATATAAATACATCAAGTGGTTGAATAAGTCCCCAAGACAGACCATCTATAGCAAACCATACGGCTATAACAACCAATATTCTATTTTGACGGAGGTAGATCATACCCTCTTTAATTTCTTTCAGAACAGAGCTGTTTTCTTTTTTCTCTTCACGGGTCTGTTTAGGAAGAAACGAAAGAAAGGAGGCAGAAAGGGCGAATAGGATCAATAAGCTGTATAAGGATACCTTAAGTCCAAAATTAACGTAAATAGCGGTACCGATGACAGGCCCAACAATCATGAAAATCGAGTTCATGCTTTGCGTTAAACCAACAGCTGCTCCAACATGCTGCGGTTCGACATAACGTTTAATGAGCTTAATGGATGATGGCTGAGAGAACTGTGTAATAATAGTGGATACGAAAGTGGCTATATAAATAGCTGGCCAGAAGCCTAGATCCAAAACGCCAATGATGAGCAAAATAGATACGATACTTAATAAGTCAGCTATAATCATCGTTTTTTTGGGATTCCACCGATCGACGAGCGCTCCGCCTACAAGGGCAACAGCAAAGATAGGGAAATATTCGATAACCGTCAGCATCGACACAGCGACCGGGTCATTATTTGATTTTTCCAATACAAAAAAGAGCAAAGCAATGTTCCGTATCCATGTCCCTATATTTTGCAATAAATCAGAAGCGGTAACTAATAAATAAACGCGATTACTAAATAATGTTTTCATATGGTTTCACCTATTATGTTTCTATAAATTTAATTCCATGACCATTCCGACAACCGGCCCGTCTGCATCAATCTCACCGTTTAAGCGGAATCCAAAATGTTCATATAGCCGTTGAGCACGCAAATTATGTTGATGGAGGCTCAAATAAATGGTTCGGCTTTCATATAAGTGCTGTAAATATTCGAGAAGTATAGGAATAAACCGCTTGGCATATCCGTTTCCTTGGAATCGGTAATCAATCATAAAGCGGTCAAGCCACACACTCTTGTTCATGTTGTTTTGCCAGCCGTACATCGCATAGCCGACTAAAGTCTCGCCATCATATAATGCAAGCGAAGTTGCGTTTTTCTCAAATAAACATTCGGCTAAAGAAAAGGCGTTGCTTTCGRTAAATGGTTGCTGCTCCTTGGACACCGATAATGCGGCTACAGCGCGCCAGTTTTCTGTTGTTACTTCACAAAAATGAAGACTCATTCTGTTCACTCGCTTTCTGTTGCAGTAAATTTCAATACTCATGAAACTATTTTTGTTTTTATAGTTTTCTAGCTGTTTAAAAAAAGAATAAAAGCGTTGGCTTTTATTCTCCCTTTGCAGCTCTAGGCACTAGTCCAAATAGAATAATATCGACAATAGTGGATAAAGCTTCGGAAAGCGTAATCTCATTTTTTTGATAAAAGCGTTGATCGAGTGTTGAGTTTGCTGCGTCGATCATTAGCTTCATAATGACAGATATATTTTTGTCAACTATAATGCCTTCGTGAATGCCTTGTTCAATGACGCTGCGCAATGCATCCCAGTCATCGGTCAGCGCATCATCAATTTTTTTCCATTGTTCTGGATAGTAACGCTTCATTTGCTCCAAGATACGTATATCATATAATTCATAATGTTTCGTTAGAAGAGTTACAATACCTCTGATTTTCTCAATAATCGATAAGCTTGCGTCTTGCGTGATCAGTGCTGTTTTCTCATCGAATTCACCTAAAGTTTGCGCAATGAGTGCTTCCAAAATACTTACTTTAGAAGGGAAATGCTCGTACAATGTCCGTTTGCTAATCCCTAGCCGAGAGGCCAAATCGTCCATTGTAAATTTGATTCCTTTATCATGAATCTCTTCGATAAATGCTTTCATAATTCGATCTATCAAGAACAGACCTCCTGAGAGAGAACTTTTAGACTAGAGAAAACTAAAAAAACTAAAATAGTTTTATACGATAATATTAACCACTTGCCTTGCTATTGTCAATCGCGAACTGCGCTTTGGAGAGCTGCATTTGATTATTGGCGTTTAAGAGAAAGAGGGAATGGGTTGAACATGTATAAAAAAAGGCCACGATAATCACATGGAGGATACCGTGGCAACGATGGGTTCAGATGAAGTTAATTAAATCAAAATTGGTTGATTAGATAATGGCAGCGGGGCAGGCTTGCCTATTAAATAACCCTGAGCAAGAGTGATCTGCTGCGTTTTACAGAAATGGAGCTCTTCTTTCCGTTCCACTCCTTCTGCTAAAACCGTAGCGCCAAACGATCTCGCACTTCGCACGATGTCTGCAATGAGCTTCTGTTTCTTATCGTTGCTATCGCAGTGGCTTACCAATTCACGATCTATTTTTACAAAATGGGGCTTGAGCTCTTCCAAAACGTCTAACGTAGAAAATCCAGACCCAACATCATCCAGTGCAACTTGAATACCATGCTCTTTGTATACATTAAAAATGTTTTTTAAATGCAGCACATCCGAAATCTTTTCCGTTTCTACGACTTCAAAAACAAAATCCTGCGGGTCCTGCTCATATTGCTCAATCGCCTCAAAGGTATGACTTAAGCAATAATTAGGATTATAAATGGATGAAGGCAAAAAGTTTATGAACCGTTTTGTTCCCTTTTTGAGGTGCATGGCACTGACTTGAATTGCTGAAATACGGGCAGAGCGATCAAGAAAAGAATGCAGGCCAGTTTGCTGTGCAACCTGAAAGAGTTCATAAGGCTGGAAGGCAGGTTGCCCTTCGGCAGGGCGCATGAGAAACTCATAGGCGAAAATGTTTTGGCTAACGATATCCATAATGGGCTGCATAAAACTTGTAAAATGATTATCAGCTATCATATGGACGAGGTGATGGTGATGAATGCGTGCGGCAAATAGGTTGAGAGGGAGACGATAGGGAGTCAAAGTAGAGCTTGCCTCTCCTAGGTTCCCAAATTCGATTTGAACAGCTGATTGCTCCTCCGGACTCAATTGCTGCAACAGCTTATTCAAATACTCCAAAAGCTGTTCTTTGGATGTGTATTGTATCTGTTCGGATTTCTGCGGGGTAACGAGATTTATCGTACCTTGGTCTTGAATAGGGGGGACAAGCTCACAATTTTGACAACTCATGGTGGCACCGCCTAACCCGAAATATGTTAAAAATTTCATGTTAATTATATCAAAATTATCGAATCGTGTCGAAGTCCATGAACAATTTAATCCTACATTGAGTTGTAGGGCCTATAACGTTTATAATAAAACGATAATATTCCAAAAGAAAAGGTGTCATTCATGAGCATATTAAACGTAGAACGACTAAGCCACGGCTTTGGAGATCGCGCGATCTTCAACGACGTATCCTTCCGCCTGCTTAAAGGCGAGCATATTGGACTCATCGGCGCTAACGGCGAGGGCAAGTCCACTTTTATGAACATTATTACAGGCAAGCTGCAGCCTGACGACGGCAAGGTTGAATGGTCGAAGCGCATGCGCGTAGGTTATCTCGATCAGCATGCGGTTCTCAGCAAAGGAATGACGATGCGGGACGTGCTGAAGGGAGCTTTTCAGTACCTGCTCGATATGGAACAAGAAATGAACGATATGTACGGCAGAATGGGCGATGTAACGCCAGAGGAACTCGAGCAAATGCTTGAGGATGTTGGAACGATTCAGGATACGCTGACGAATCAGGATTTCTATTTGATTGACGCAAAAATTGACGAAACGGCTCGTGGTCTTGGCCTTACGGATATTGGTCTTGATAAGGACGTTAATGATTTGAGCGGAGGGCAGCGGACGAAGGTGCTTCTAGCGAAGCTGCTGCTGGAGAAGCCGGACATTCTGCTTCTCGATGAGCCGACGAACTATCTCGATGAGCAGCATATCGAATGGCTGAAGCGTTACTTGCAAGAGTACGAGAATGCATTTATTCTCATTTCACATGATATTCCGTTCCTTAACAGTGTAATTAACCTCATTTATCATATGGAGAATCAAGAGCTGAACCGCTATGTTGGCGACTATGAATACTTCCAACAGGTTCATGAAATGAAAAAGCAGCAGCTTGAATCGGCCTATAAGCGTCAGCAGCAGGAAATAGCTGATTTGAAGGACTTCGTAGCACGCAACAAAGCGAGCGTAGCGACGCGGAATATGGCGATGTCGAGACAGAAGAAGCTCGATAAGATGGAAGTCATTGAAATTGCGAAGGAAAAGCCGAAGCCGCAGTTCAACTTCAAGGACGGAAGAACCTCGGGCAAGCTCATATTCGAGACGAAGGAGCTTGTTATCGGATATGACAGTCCGTTGTCGAGACCGCTTGATCTTCGCATGGAACGCGGCCAGAAGATTGCTCTCGTAGGGGCGAACGGTATTGGTAAAACGACGCTGCTGCGCAGTATTTTAGGCGAAATTCCAGCTATATCGGGTACGGTACAGCGCGGGGAGCATCAGCAAATCGGATATTTCCAACAGGAAATTAAGGATGCAAACTACAATACGTGTATTGAGGAAGTATGGAAGGAGTTCCCTTCACTCTCCCAATTTGAAGTACGTGCGGCACTCGCGAAATGCGGGCTGACGACCAAGCATATTGAAAGTAAAATTGCGGTGCTTAGCGGCGGCGAGAAGGCGAAGGTTCGCCTTTGCAAGCTGATCAACAGCGAAACAAACCTGTTAGTACTGGATGAGCCGACCAACCACTTGGATGTCGATGCAAAGGACGAGCTGAAACGTGCGCTTAAGGCGTATAAAGGCAGCATTTTGCTTATCTCTCACGAACCAGAATTTTACCGCGATGTTGTAACCGATACATGGAACTGTGAATCTTGGACGACGAAGGTATTTTAATTCGTCTAATATACCCAGAAATAGGAGACGAGCCTGCAGGCGCGTCTCCTATTTTGCGTATGGCAGGTGAAACCGTTTCGCTGGTTCATTAAGGCAAGAGTAGACAAGGCTGCATACAGATGCTAGGTTTAAAGCGGATGGATTTGACCTAGGATATTTGGGTAATGCCAGTTTAATTCTTTTATTACATTAAGCAAAGTAGGTTTAAAAGAATGAATAATAATAGCGATCAGCCGATTTATCGATTTAGCGAAGCGCCGATTTGGGAGCTGCAGCGCGCTTATTTTGAAGAGCAGGGCATTGAGGCGTGGCAAAATGATGAGGTGCCGCAGTACATTACGAACAATCCTGTCATCGCGTCTGCTTATGCGGAGATCATATTTGGATTTTTACAGGATAAAGCAAGGTTAGGCGGTATATCGGAGGAACCGATTACGATCCTTGAGCTTGGAGCAGGCTCGGGTAGACTAGCCTATCAAGTGTTGACGGCATTATGTGAGCTGATAGATTTTGCTGGTATGGAGCTTCCGCCGTTTCGTTACATCATGAGTGATTTGCCAGTCAAAAATATTGCCTATTGGCAGCAGCATGAACGCTTACAGCCATTTGTCCAGCAAGGAATACTCGATTTCGCTAAGTTTGACGCGGTACGTGATACAGAGCTTCAACTGACGGAATCGGGTGTCACGATAAAGCAGGCAGATCTGAAGCAGCCGCTGCTGCTTGTTGCCAATTATTTTTTTGACAGCATTCCGCAGGAGCTCATTTATGTGGATGAAGGTCATATTTTTGAATGTAAAGTGTCCTTCGCGATACCTGCTGCTGAGGAGGATGGCATAGATGTATCGGACATGCTGGTGAGCATAGAGCCCGAGTATCATTACCGAAGAGCAGCTGAGTATGAAGAGCAATCGTACCCTTATCGGAATGTGATCGAGCTGTATAAGCAGCAGCTTGAGGATTCGCATATCCTCTTTCCGGAGATTGGGATGGATTGTCTTGAACGGCTTGGACGGTTATCACAAGCGGGATTTGTGCTGCTTACAGCCGATAAAGGCGATCACCGAATGGAGAACTGGGCATTTGCTGAGCCGCCCGAGCTGATTCATCACGGCAGTTTTTCGCTCACGGCCAATTATCATGCGATACAGCATGTTTTTGAACAAAAGGGCGCATTGTCCTATTTTACTAACCATCATTATAAAAATTTGAATGTCGGCTGCATCATCATGCTGGAGAAGCCATCAAGTTATGCAAATACACGCTTAGCTTATCGTCGTTTTGTTGAACGTTTTGGACCGGATGATTTCTTTAGCTTGAAGCTATGGTTTGACGAGCATTTGGAATCGCTAGAGCTGTACGCCATTTTAGCTTTCTGGCGACTGAGCCGCTACGATGCGCAATTGTTCATTCAAAGCGCTGAACGCATACAGTCGCTGCTGCCAGATAGCAGCGACGAAGAAGCCGATGATCTGCGGCAGGGCATGCAAATGATGTGGGCGGGCTATTATCCGATGAATGAACAGCACCATTTGGCTTTGGCATGCGGAAGTCTGTTTTATGAGCTGGAGCTGTATGCGGATGCGAGGCTATATTTGGAGCGTTCGATGGAGGCTGGCAAGACGACTGTGGCTGCACTCTACAAGCTGGCGATTTGCTGCTATGAAGAGGGTGAAGAGCCAGAAGCATTGCAATATGCGCATCAAGTTTTGGCGATGGAGCCAGAGCATGAGGAAGCGAATTCGTTGTTGACCACCTTCAAGTAAGAGGCGTGACAGCCWTTTTTCRTTRTTGCGCACACGTCGAATTGGCRTAATAAGCACGTATGTGTGCTTACGGACGAGCTACATAGGCTATTTTGAGGCTGTAAGCGCAAATGTGTGCTTACAGCCATTTTTCRTTRTTGCGCACTGGGGTGGTCATTTCTCTGACTGAGGCTGCACGCGGTAATGCTTTGGACTGGTGCCATAGAAGGCACTGAAATGTCGTGTAAAAGGATGGATAGAGGCATAACCAAGCTTCTCGGCAATGGCAGTCACGCTCAGCTCGCTTTCAAGCAAAAGATGGGAAGCGCGTCTCATGAGCAGCTTGTGATGGTAGGCTTTTGGCGTGAGTCCGGTTTCTCGTAGAAACAAAGCATGAAAGTAGGTTCGCTTCAGCCCGCAAAATTCCCACCATGTCTCGACGGACTCGCGTTTCTCAGGATGAGCATTTAGATGCGTGAGCAAGCGGACGATGCGATAATCGGTAGGCTGGTTCGTATGAATCGTATTGTACCAGTTCAGAATCCAAGCATAGAGCAAGCTGTTCATCATCTCTGTTCGGTAAAATTGCGAATCGTTATACAGCTTAGCGAGCATTAAGAAGGAATCGTACAGCTCTGGATAAGGCTGCAAGGAAAATACGCATGGCAGGCTGTCGAGTTCATCACATGCCATGGAAGGGGCGACGGTATTCAGCTCGAACGGCTCCGGGGCGTAGATGAACGTTCGATTGGCAGAGACGGGATCACTCTGATTCCAGAGATCACAATACAAATTGTAGGAGGACAGCGGATGGTCGGATGAAATATGGAAGGCGTGAGGCTGCTCTGGCCTAAGAAAGATCAGCGTTCGATTGTTGATGGGGTATTTCTTGCCGTCAATCTCCATTTCTCCGGGACCATCAGTAAATAAATGAAAGGCATAAACGCTGCAAATGCGCAGCTTCTCATTGGAGCTGCCATCGTAAAGGTAATACATGGAATCTCCGACATGAGGCGTGATCTCGTTCAGCTTCTTCAAGCGAACACCCTTTTCTTTGGTATATTCAAATAAAATTTAGCGGATGAATTGTCAACTTAATGGATGTCTGATCAAATACACGTTCCTGTATAGATGATACAATAACAAAAATATTAGGGAATGAACAGCAATAGCTGATGTGGATCAATTAACAACATAAATCTTTTCTTTAGCTAGCTTAACTTTTGCATGTACATGGAGGAATGCCTTTGAGATTTAAAGATAAGGTGGTGCTTATAACCGGCGGCGGTTCTGGTATCGGCGAGGAAAGCGCACGGTTGTTCGCGGCAGAGGGCGCACAAGTCGTAATAGCGGATTGGAATGAGCATGAAGGGCAGCGCGTGGCTGATGAAATCAATAAACAACAAGGGTTTTTGAAAGGGCTTCCATATAGAAGTGCGCGGGCAATGCAGACGGATGTATCGCGTGAGAGTGCGGTTGAAGCGCTTATGAAAGAAATGGTTCAGACATTCGGCAAGCTCGATGTTCTGTATAACAATGCAGCGGTTATTCTTCCAAAGCCGCTTGAGGAAATCGATGAGCAGTCATTTGACCATGTTCTTGCGGTAAATGTGAAGGGCGTGTATTTGATGATCAAGCATGCGATTCCGCTATTGCGGCAGACCAAAGGCGCGATTGTGAATATGGCTTCGCTGAACGGTCTTATCGGGCAGCGGAATAATCCGATTTATGCTGCTTCCAAAGGTGCCGTTATTGCGCTGACGAAGTCATTGGCGCTCGATTATGCAGCGGATGGCGTAAGAGTCAACTGTGTGTGTCCGGCCGGTGTGATGACGCCTTTATTGGAGGATTGGCTCAGACAGCAGCCAGATCAAGCAGCAGCGCTGGATGCGCTGAATGCGATGCATCCGCTTGGCAGATCGGCAACCTCGAAGGAGATCGCGCAGTCGGTACTTTATTTGGCTTCCCAGCAAGCGTCTTTCGTAACGGGTGTAGCTCTTCCGGTTGAGGGTGGGGCTTCGCTAGGCTATTAAACAAAAGGAAGGAATTACAAATGATGAAAATTACAAAAGTGGAAACTTTCGTTCTTCATGTGCCCATCGACCCGCCAATAACGGATGCGATTAATGTAGCGACGCATTGGGGACTGTCAGGCGTTCGAATCTTTACAGATGAAGGTTACGTCGGATACGGCTACACAGGAACCTGCGCCCATGGCGATGATATGATCGTCGACACGATTGAACGTTATTACGCTCCGGAGCTGATCGGCAAGGACCCTTTTATGGTAAAGGAGATTTGGGAGACGCTGCGGTATGGCAAAATGCACTGGATCGGACGGGCAGGCATTACGCATATGGCGCTTGCTGCTGTGGATATTGCGTTATGGGACATTATGTCGAAGGCGTCCAACAAGCCGTTATGGCAGTACCTTGGCGGACATAAATCAAAAGGCATCAAAGCCTATAACACGAACGGCGGCTGGTTGAACTGGTCGAAGGAGCGTTTGCTGAAGGATGTCACGGACATTGTCGAGCAGGGGTTTACGGGGGTGAAGATTAAGGTTGGCAAGTCCGATCCACATGAAGATTATGACCGAGTGAAGGCGGTGCGCAAAGCAATTGGCGATCAGGTGATCTTTATGATCGACGTTAATCAGCAATGGAATATTAATACGGCGATGACCTGGGGCAAGAAGCTGGAGGAATTTGATTTATTTTGGCTGGAGGAGCCGCTTAATCCTGATGATATTTTAGGTCACAAGAAGCTGGCGGATGCACTAAATGTTCCGATTGCACTCGGTGAGCATGTGTACTCGAAATATGCGTTCCGTGATTATATTCATCAAGGCGCTATCGAATATTGTCAGGTTGATGTTACGCGGGTTGCGGGTATTACGGAGTGGCTGCAGGTCGCGGGGCTGGCCGCTTCGTACGACATACCAATCTGCCCGCATGTCGGCGATATGGGACAAATTCACCAGCATTTGGTGGCGGCTACGCCGGGTGCAATGATGCTTGAGTATATCCCTTGGATCAGAACGATCTTTGTTGAACCGGCAACCGTCAAGAATGGACAATATGTGCTGCCGGAGCTGCCGGGCGCTTCCACTGAAATCATTCCTAAATATTTTAATGAATTCCGTATTCGATAGATAGCAGGGAAATTGACAATTCAAGTGTTACACGAATCTTATAACTAAAGGATGGGGACTGCATGAATCATTCAAAGCTTTGGTATTCAGGGCCAGCAGCCGATTGGAAGCAAGGACTGCCGATAGGGAATGGAAGAATAGGCGCGGTCATTCACGGTGGAATAGAAAGCGAAACGTGGAGCATGACAGAAATTACTTACTGGTCGGGTCAAGTGGAGCGCATTCAAGGAAACGGAAACCCGAAAGCCAATTTGGAGCAGATGAGAGAGCAGTTTTTCAATGGCAATTATAGCGAGGGAGACCGGCTTGCTAAGCAAGGGCTGCAGCCGARGAAGCAAAACTTTGGCACAAACCTATCTGTGTGCGATATCAATTTGCGCTTCGAGCAGCAAGGGGAAGATCTTGTACGTGAGTTAAGCTTGGAAAAGGCAATCGTGCAAACTTCCTATACAAGCGCTGGCGGCAAAATAACACGTGAGACGTTCGCTACGCATGCCGATGGTATTGTTGTATCGCGCATAAAGAGTGAGCTGAAAGGGGCAATATCCTTCTCGCTGAGCATTCAAGGGAGAACCGAAGATTTTGCAACGACAGCTGCAGATGAAGATACTATTGGATTCCGCGGCCAAGCGACGGAAGATGTGCACAGCAACGGAAAATGTGGTGTGTTTTGCGAGGGTATGGTTAAGGTCGTTGCCGTGGGCGGCATTATCGAAACTAGTGGTAATGAAATCAAGGTATCGCAAGCGGATGAGGCGTTTATATATTTCGCGGTGAATACGGATTATGGCAGGACGGATGAGAATTGGGCTTCGGAATGCCATGCGCAAATTAACGATGCTATTGCCAAAGGTTATGAGCGACTAAGAGCGGATCATATTGTAGATTATCGCGATTTGTACGCTCGTGTGATCCTTGATTTAGGCGATACGGCGAGTGCGAAGCTGCCAACAGACGAGCGGATGAAGCAGCTTCGGAACGGGCAGCATGATGATCCGGATTTAGTCGCTTTATTTTTCCAATACGGACGTTATCTAACGATTGCAGGCTCGCGCGAGGATTCGCCGCTGCCGCTGCATTTGCAAGGCGTGTGGAACGATGGCGAAGCGAATCGCATGGCTTGGAGCTGCGACTATCACTTGGATATCAACACGGAAATGAACTATTACCCGACGGAAATAAGCAATTTGGCGGAATGCCATGTGCCTTTGATGAACTATATAGAACGTTTATCTGTCGCAGGCAGGCAAGCGGCTCAGGATTTCTACGGAAGCGAGGGATGGGTGGCGCATGTGTTCTCGAATGCTTGGGGCTTCTCGGCTCCGGGCTGGGAGACGGGCTGGGGACTGAATGTAACAGGCGGATTATGGATTGCGATGCATTTGAAGGAGCATTATGAGTATGGGCTTGACCGCGATTTCTTAATGAAGCAGGCGTATCCCGTTATGAAGGAATCGGCGGTCTTCTTCCTTGATTATATGACTGTGCACCCTACTTATGGCTGGCTCGTAACCGGACCGTCCAACTCGCCTGAGAACAGCTTTTATCCGAGCGGCAGCAAGGATGAAGCTCAGCAGCTGTCGATGGGGTCGACGATGGACCAGCAGCTGATATGGGATTTGTTCACCTTTTGCCTAGAGTCGGCGAAGCTGCTGCAAATGGATTCTGAATTCCAAGAGAAGCTGGAGCAAGCGTTATTGCTGATGCCGCCTCTCATGATCGGAAAAAAAGGACAGCTGCAGGAGYGGCTCGAGGATTATGAAG
>NZ_JBFRDK010000101.1:0-23339 GCF_052113545.1 Paenibacillus sp. TAF43_2 | reverse complement strand
AAATAATTCTCCTCCTAGTTGAATTAATGTATTAACTAATTCATATTTGTTGATTTAATATCTAATATTTATCATAATAAATAAATACATTCAATACGATTGTTGTGAATTGCTTTAGGATTAACTAAATTACTAATTGTAAAAGCGGGTGAGTTTCACATGTATTTATCAACCGATGCAGCGTCGCTGCGTGTATACGAAGCGCTTGCGAGCGAAGTGCGCTTGCAAATTATTGATTTGCTGAACAACAAAGAGATGCATATAAAGGAGCTTGCTGCAGAGCTGTATTTGAGCAGCGCAATTGTAAGCACCCATGTGAACAAGCTGCAAAATGCTGGCCTCGTTAGTTATAGAATGCGCAGAATAAATGGAGGCACATATAAATATTGCTCCTTGTCGGCAGAGTATCTCCAAGTTAAACTGTCTAAATATGCAGAGAGTTCTAGAAAATATAAGGAAGTGTCCATGCCGGTTGGACATTATACGGATATTGAAGCTGCACCGACCTGCGGCATTGCATCGACGGAAAAGATGATCGGGCATTATGATATGCCCACTTATTTTATGGATCCTGAGCGTGTTCAAGCAGGGATTTTATGGTTCACTAGAGGTTTTGTTGAATACAAAATTCCTAATTATTTATTTAAGGATCAGGTCGTACAGGAAATTGAAATATCATTTGAAATTGGATCAGAGGCACCCTATGTCAATGAGAATTGGCCGTCAGATATTCAATTTACTCTGAATGAGCAAAAGCTTGGCATGTGGACAAGTCCTGGCGACTTTGGCCGGATGAGAGGCCGATATTCACCAGATTGGTGGCATTCTGACGTTAATCAGTATGGCCTATTAAAGGTGCTTCGAATAAATAAAAAAGGTTCCTATATCGATGGTCAGCAAATTTCTGATATGACGATTGATGATGTATCATGGAATCGTTCGCAGTGGACATTCCGTATAAGTGCGGACGATACGTCGCAGGGCCGCGGCGGTCTCACTCTTTATGGAAAAGGCTTCGGGAATTATGACCAAGATATTGTTATTCGCAGCTATTATGAATGATTGCCTTCTTATTTGACAGAAAAAAATGACGGGGATGGCGGAGGTTTACGAATGGAAATTTCATGTCGTGTTGTTATTGTAGATGACGAACTATTAGTCAGGCAGGGAATTAAGCATCTGTTGAATTGGGAACAGGAGGGCTTCCAGATTGTGGGGGAGGCATCAAATGGAAAAGAGGCGCTTGAGCTGATTGAGCGCGTCGAGCCTCATATTGTGATCACTGATATCGTTATGCCAGTTATGGGCGGAGAAGAGTTAACTCGTGCAATAAAGGCAAGATATCCAGAGATTGAAGTGATCATATTGAGCAGTTATGGCGAGTTTGATTATGTGAGATCGACCTTTCAAAGCGGCGTAGTCGATTATATTTTAAAACCTAAGCTTGAAGCTATTCAGCTATTAGACACGGTGAAACGAACGGCGCAAAAAATTCCATCACTGAAGCTAGTGGAATCAACTAACGAGGCTTTATCCGTTAAACATATTGTTGAGAAGCTAATATCCGGTTACGAAATCGATGTGGATGACCACGTCCTTGCAGAAGCATTTCCTCATAACAGCTATCGGCTGATTGGGGTAGATTTGAAGTCTCTGAACAGCATGAGCAGGGAAAGATATGATGATTCCTATTGGCTCGACAAAATGAAAGCGGTACTCAGCAGCGAATGTCCGCAGGCGATTTATTTTGCACTTCCGGTAGAACATAATATGGCAACACTACTCGTCAATATAGATCAAAGCGAGCAGCATAGCTTGGTAAGAGCAGGCAGAGAGCTTGCTGCTTGGTCGGGAGAGCGGTTGAAAGAGATTGGTTGGACGATCGGTGAGGCATTTGATGATTTGAGGCAGCTTGGTTCGAACTACAAGAACAGTTTTCTGAAATTAAACGCCTACCGTTACTTTCTTCCGTCCACCAATCGTTTAATCGTACATGGCGAACTTCCAAAAACCTCGGATGAAATTGATGTCTTCAACATGAATCAATTTACTGAGCTTTTGAACAGACGGCAATTCGATGAAGCGTTTGACGAGCTGCTCAATTATGTGAATAGTCGTTCAAGCCAATATAAAACCGATGTTTTCGAGTTTAAGTCCTTTTTAGGCAATGTGATTTTCAATATAACGATTTTATTGGGTCGCCTTGACCCAGCGATGAAAAAGCTAGATGAAACGAAGTATGCCTATTTCAAATCCATTGGTGAATCTTCTCATGTCAACGAGGCAGCTGCGCTCTTACAAGCATTTATTAACGAAGTGAATGACGTGGTTCAGGTGAGAGGAGCAGCAAGCAGCAACCCGAATATGACGCTGCTGCTGCAATTTATTCGGGAGAACTATGCTGAGCCGCTTAGTCTGACGGAGATCGCCAAGCATTTTCATTTTAATCCATCGTATTTGTCTAGTTATTTCACAGCGCATAATAAAGAAGGCTTTAGTGAATATTTGAATAAAATCAGAGTGGAGAAAGCGGCTGAGCTGCTGCAGCAAGACGCAGCGTCCATTTCTGAAATTAGCGGCATGGTTGGTTACTCAGATCACAGTTATTTCACGAAAGTATTTAAGAAGCTGACGGGTCTGTCGCCTAGTCATTATAGAAAACAATACATGGGCAAGAAGAGGGATTAGGTTATGAGAGTTTTTTTGGACAAATTTAAATATCACGGCCTATTTATAAAAATGTTTACGGTGACGCTTGTCAGCATCATTGCCGTGTCGCTGCTTACCTCTACCGTCATGATACAAATGTCAGAGAAGCTGTTCATGAATACCTTCAGCATTACAAATTCCAAAATCATCAATCAAATTAAAGCGAACTTTGAATCCTTCAACTATTCGATCGTCACCGCCTCCAATAATGTGCTGCAAAACGGTTCGATAAAAGGTTTCCTCACAAAGCCGGATAAAAACGCTATTTCGTCGGTTAGCAGTTATTATGAGGCCAGTATGCAAATGAAACGGATTCAGTCCAATGTCGCTGCATACCCCGTCACCATTACGATCACAGGGATTAATGGCAAAAGCCATTCGACAGACAGCTATTATTGGCCGAGTTCCTTGGAGAAGCTAAGAAATAGCCGCTTAACCGAGAATACGCTAGTCGCGCCAAAGCGGTTAATCTATCAGTTGGATATTGAGAACATGGCTGATACGTCAGCAGAAGATCCGATTATCGTTGCATCCAGGGCACTTATGGAAAAGACGAGCGCGAAAAAATACGGCATTGTTTATTTTGCAATAAAGGAAAGTGAATTTAAACGGTTTTATTCAAGCTTCACAAGCAGAGGCAATGATGTCGTTATTTTGGATCGATCTGGTTTGGTCGTTTCGAGCAATCGTCATGAGCTTATAGGAAAACAAGAAGACGCTCTGCTCGGTTACGCTAAAGAAATTGACGAGCAAAAATTAGATTATAAAGATGTAAGCGTGATGGGGAAAAGCAACTTGGTGCTCTCTCAATATCTGCCTGTTTATGATTTTTATCTCGTTAATTTAATCGACAAGCAAGCAGTGCTCAGCGAGATGGTTGATTTTAAGACTGTCGCGCTTATTTGCATTGCCATTGTTTTCAGTGCACTTATTATCGTATTTCTTATATCAAGAAGATTGACGAAATCGTTGACGATGCTCGCTAGACAAATGTCGCGTATTACGGCCAATCCCTTCGATAATTATATTAACGTCACAGGCAGCTATGAGATTAAGCAGCTCGGAAATGCTTACAACTATATGTTGGATGAACTAAATGATTATATTAAGCAGCTGATTCAGACGCAGAAGGACCAGCGCAATGCAGAGCTTTCAGCGCTGCAAATGCAAATTAATCCACATTTTCTTTATAACACATTAGCATCCGTCAAAATATTAGTGCAGCAGGGCAACAAGGAAAAAGCAGCAGCCACGATCAATTCACTTATTTCACTTTTGCAAAATACAGTAAGCAACATCAGCGAGACAATCAGCGTAGCGCAAGAGCTCGTTAATTTAAAACATTATGTTTTCATTAACCATGTTCGTTACGGCGAGCAAATTGTCGTCAATTATTTTGTTTCGAATGATTGTTATGGGTATCATTTACCGAAGCTCATCATCCAGCCGTTTATTGAAAATGCCTTCTTTCACGCCTTCCAAGAGCGAAACGATGGACATATTTATGTGCTTTTCTCGCGCGAGGAAAATGCATTAGTGATTGAAGTTGTCGACAATGGGGTTGGCATGAAGGATTATGACCATGAAAATCAGGACAACAGCTCGAGCAGCGGCAGCCATTTTTTCTCTGGAATTGGCATTCGAAACGTTCAAGATCGGATCGTATTGCTCTATGGAGAGGAATTTGGCGTTGAAATTGTGAGTGATATCGGTGAGGGAACACGGGTGAAAATTAGGCTTCCGCTCAAATCCTCCTAAAAAAAATACCAATAAACAAAATAAATCACAATTACATAATAACGCTTGGAAAGGTAACAATAGAATGACAAAAGCACACAAATATATTGCTAACGGGTCAATTTATCGAGTTGATATAATTAAAATCGTTAGCCGGCAAACGCTTTCAAATAAGTATCCAAGGGGTTGAATGAATTGAAAAAACTACTTGCAATTATGTTGGCCAGCTTCGTACTGCTGACCGCATGTTCTAGTAAAGAAAACAATGTTCCTAACAATGGCGGTAAACCTGCTGAGGGGACGAAGGAAATTACAGTATGGGCGTGGGATAAAGCTTTTAACATCGGTGCTATGGAGCGCGCAAGCGAAGCCTACAAAGCAAAAAATCCGGATTCCACTTTAAAAGTAAACATCGTTGAAAATGCACAAGCGGATATTATTCAAAAATTGAATGCTGGTTTGAACGCAGGTACAACAAAAAGCTTGCCAACAATCGTGTTGATTGAAGATTACCGTGCACAAAGCTTCTTGCAAGCTTACCCAGAAGCATTTTTCGAATTAACAGATTTCATTAAGCCAGGCGATTTTGCCGATTACAAAATCGGGCCAACTAGCCTAGATGGCAAGCAATACGGCGTACCATTTGATACGGGCGCTGCGGGCTTGTACGTAAGAAAGGACTACTTAGAAGAAGCAGGCTATAAGCTAGCTGACCTTCAAGATATTGATTGGAAGAAGTTTATCGAGATCGGTAAAGCTGTGAAAGCCAAAACAGGCAAAGCACTTCTTACACAAGATCCGAATGACCTTGGACTCATTCGTATGATGATCCAATCTGCTGGTTCATGGTACTTGAAGGAAGACGGTACTACACCTAACTTAGCAGGCAACGAAGCGCTTAAGGAAGCTTTTGAAACATACAAAGAAATTATGAACGCTGACATCGTAAAGGTTATTTCTGACTGGAGCCAATTTGTTGGTGGATTCAATAGCGGTGATGTAGCAACGATCCCTACCGGCAACTGGATTACAGCTTCCGTTAAGGCTGAAGCATCACAGTCCGGCAAATGGGCAGTCGTGCCATTCCCTAAACTAACGAACAACCCGAATTCCGTAAATGCTTCTAACCTTGGCGGCAGCTCATGGTATGTCATGAACGTTGACGGCAAAGAAGCAGCGGCAGAATTTTTGAAACAAACATTTGGTTCGGATGTAGATCTTTATCAGAAGCTTGTAACAGAGATTGGCGCAATCGGAACACTTAAAGCAGCAGCTGCTGGCGATGCGTACAAGCAAGCGGATGAATTTTTCGGCGGACAAAAGGTCATTGAAGATTTCGCTAAATGGACAGAAAAAATTCCAAAAGTGAACTACGGCATGCACACGTACGCGATTGAAGATATTCTCGTTGTAGAAATGCAAAATTTCTTAGGCGGCAAAACAATCGATAAAGTGTTAAGCGATGCTCAAGCACAAGCAGAAACGCAAGTTAAATAAATCAGAGCATACGGCAAGTGAATAAAACCTGGGGCTTCTCCTACTCCTGATTCGCATGTTCGGCTTCCGGCAGCAGGAGCTGGAGGAGTCTAAAGGTTTTATTTTTTCCGTAAAGAAAGGGGTTAGGCTAACGTGAAAGCAGCGAGGCCTGGCGTGAGTATTCGCACGAGAGCCAACTTAACTGGATGGATGTTCGTTATTCTAGCCGTCATTATGATTGCGGCATTCTATTTCTATCCGATGATTCAAGCGCTCATTTTATCGTTTAAATCCGGTAAAGGTATGAATCTTTCATTTACAGGATTTGATAACTACGTTCGGCTATTCAGCGATAAAACGTTTTTGACTGCCGTTAAAAACACATTTATTTATTTGATTATTCAAGTACCCGTTATGATTGTTTTGGCTATGTTTATTTCTGTATTGCTAAATGACAGCAAGCTGAAATTTAAAGGTTTTTTCCGTACGGCAATCTTTTTACCGGCCGTTACCTCACTCGTTGCTTATTCCGTTATTTTTAAATACTTGTTTGCTACAGACGGATTGGTCAATAAAATGCTGACTAATCTCCATTTGGTCTCGACACCGATTCAATGGATCACAGACCCTTTCTGGGCGAAAATAACAGTTATCATTGCAATCACATGGCGCTGGACTGGCTACAATATGATTTTCTACTTGTCCGCGCTTCAAAATATTGATCACTCGATTTATGAGGCAGCAAAAATTGATGGCGCCTCCTCTACGAGACAGTTTTTTGGCATTACGGTGCCATTGCTTAAACCGATCATATTGTTTACATCCATTACTTCTACGATCGGAACCTTGCAGCTGTTTGATGAAGTTGTCAATATTACGAAGGGTGGACCAGGCAATGCGTCGATGTCCATTTCGCAATATATTTACAATTTGTCATTCAAGTATTCGTCCGATTTCGGCTATGCTGCAACCGTGTCGTATTCCATCGTAATCATGATCATCATATTGGCATTTGTACAGTTTAAAGCGGCAGGTGATAAAAATGGATAAAT
The DNA here is from genome assembly GCF_052113545.1 of Paenibacillus sp. TAF43_2. Classification (NCBI taxonomy): domain Bacteria; kingdom Bacillati; phylum Bacillota; class Bacilli; order Caryophanales; family Paenibacillaceae; genus Paenibacillus; species Paenibacillus sp. TAF43_2. Next base: position 16,365 of record NZ_JBFRDK010000101.1, on the reverse strand, counting down.
TAAAACGCATCTTTGTTTATATTTTTCTAAGTGTCGCTGCGTTCGTGTCCATCTTTCCATTTCTTTGGATGATTATCAGCGCTACGAATAAGTCGGCTGACGTAACGAAGGGAAGATTGCTTCCCGGCAGCCAGCTGTTTGAAAATTTAAGTCAGTTATTTGAGACGGTAGATATTGTTCCAGCATTGTTGAACTCGGCAAAAATATCGGTTACAACAACCATATTGGCCATGGTTATTGCCTCACTCGCTGGTTATGGCTTTGAGATTTATAAGAGCAAAGCAAAGGATGTTGTATTTAACATCTTGCTGTTATCCATGATGATTCCTTTTGCGGCTATCATGGTGCCGTTGTATCAAATGTTTGCAGGCATATCGCAAGCTGTTCCCTTTCTCGGCATAGACACGTTGTCTGGTGTAGTCCTTCCGACCTTTACCACAGCGTTTCTTATTTTCTTCTTCCGTCAGAACACGAAGATGTTTCCGCGGGAGCTGCTGGAGGCGGGCCGAATTGACGGGCTTAACGAAATTAGTCTTTTCTTCCGTATCTTCATGCCTACAATGAAAACGACCTATGCAGCAGCAGGAATCATTACCTTCATGTCAAGCTGGAACAACTACTTATGGCCGCTCATTGTATTGCAGTCGCCGGAGAAGAAAACAATTCCGATGCTCATATCCAATCTAGGATCGAGCTATTCACCGGATTACGGCATTATTATGACAGCGATCGTTATATCCACGATTCCAACTGCGCTTGTATTCTTCCTAATGCAGAAGCATTTCGTAGCAGGGATGACGGGTTCCGTAAAATAAGCATAATTAAAGTCAGGCGGGCTGCTTGTTTCACCGCAGCCCGCCTGGCTTTTAAATCCATTTAAGGGGAAAATAAAATGAATGAAATGAAACCGACGATAAATTGGCTTACCGATTTAAGCGTATTTGCTGTGAACCGGCTGCCAGCACATTCTGATCATCGCTATTACGAATCAATTGAGGAAGCAGCCGCTGATGACCAAATGGCACTTCGCTATGATCTAAACGGAAGCTGGAAATTCAGCTATGCCGTGAAACCAGAGGATCGTCCAGAGCGATTCTACCAATTGGATTATGTTTGCGATAGCTGGGGAGATATTAACGTGCCGGGACATATCCAAATGCAGGGATACGGCAAACCGCAATATGTAAACACGATGTATCCTTGGGACGGTCATCATGATATTCGTCCGCCAGCTATTCCGGAAGATCATAACCCTGTCGGCAGCTACGTTAAATATTTTAAGGTACCAGCTAATATGCAGCAAAAACCAGTCTACATTTCGTTTCAAGGTGTAGAGTCAGCGTTTTATGTATGGTTGAACGGTGAATTTGTGGGATACAGCGAGGACAGCTTTACGCCAGCGGAGTTTGATTTATCGCCTTATTTGGTGGATGGCGAAAACAAGCTTGCGGTTGAAGTTTATCAGCGCAGTACAGGCAGCTGGCTGGAAGATCAGGACTTCTGGCGTTTCTCAGGCATTTTCCGTGATGTTTATTTGTATTCCGTTCCAAGTATCCACGTCCGTGATCTATTTGTACATGCAGATTTAAATGATGACTATACTAATGGCAGTATTCAAGCAGATCTGAAACTCGAAGGGCAGCAGCCATCGAGAATAAGGATGGAACTAAAGGATGCAGACGGTTTAACTGTTGCGACGGTTTCCTCTGATTCGGTCGAAGGTCCATCCTTATCCCTTTCATTGGATGCAGGTATAGTAATCCCTTGGAGTGCAGAAAAGCCTTATTTGTATATGCTTTATATTACCGCTTATGATCAAGCAGGTCATCTCATTGAAGCGATTCCTCAGAGGGTTGGCTTCCGCAAATTTGAAATGATCAACAAAATCATGCATCTAAACGGCAAGCGTATCGTATTTAAGGGCGTAAACCGCCATGAATTCAATAGCCGCAAGGGAAGAGCAATTTCGAAGGAAGATATGCTTTGGGATATTGCAACGCTTAAGCGAAACAATCTGAATGCGGTGAGAACCTCTCATTATCCGAATCAATCGTTATGGTATGAGCTATGCGATATTTATGGCGTCTATGTCATCGATGAGATGAATCTGGAGACGCATGGCTCGTGGCAGAAAATGGGCGCGGTTGAGCCTTCGTGGAACATCCCGGAAAACAAGCCGGAATGGCAGCCTATCGTGATGGACCGTGCGATTTCCATGGTTGAACGCGATAAGAACCATCCATCTATTCTGATTTGGTCAGTGGGCAATGAAGCTTATGCAGGCGAGGTGCTCTTGAACGTATCGAATTATTTCCGCGAGACGGACCCTAGCCGTTTAGTTCATTATGAAGGTGTATTCCATAACCGCAAATATAACGACACAAGCGACATGGAGAGCCGAATGTATGCTAAGCCCGCTGATATCGAAGAGTATTTGAACGATGACCCGCAAAAACCATATATTAGCTGTGAATATATGCATGCTATGGGCAACTCAGTAGGCGGCATGCATAAATACACGGAGCTTGAACAAAAGTATCCGATGTATCAAGGCGGCTTCATTTGGGACTATATTGACCAGGTAATCGTGAAGAAGGACCGCTATGGTAAAGAGTTTCTTGCTTACGGCGGAGACTTCGATGATCGCGCGACGGATTATAACTTCTGTACGAATGGTATTGTTTATGCGGATCGTAAGGAATCGCCGAAGATGCAGGAAGTAAAATTTCTTTATCAGAACTTGAAGCTTATTCCTGATCGCCATGGCGTGACGATTAAGAATGAGAATTTGTTCGAGGGTACGGATGCATATGATTTAGTTGTTTGCCTCCATCTTGAAGGAAAAGAAATATTCCGCAGTACATTATCCGTTGATGTGGCTGCACAAAGCGAATCATATGTGAAGCTTGAGCTTCCTGAGGCAGCGGAGCAAGGGGAATATGTACTGCATGCTGCGCTCACATTGAAAGAAGATCATTTATGGGCACTAGCTGGCTATGAGATTTCCTTCGGACAATTTGTGTTTTTAGTGGAAAATCGTGCGGAAGCCGTGCATCCGGAAGGTTCGCTTCGAGTTGTCGAAGGTGATGTTAACATTGGCATGCATGGTCGCGATTTCAGCATCATGTTCTCGAAGCAGGCAGGCACGCTCACATCGGTCAATTATGCGGGCAAAGAGATGATTGCTATCCCGCCGGCGCCATTATTCTGGCGTGCAACAACGGATAACGATAAAGGTTTCTCGCTTGGCTTCGATTCCGGCGTATGGTTTGCGGCAAGCCTGACACGCAAATGTACTCAAGTTGAACTTACCGAGCAGTCTGGAAGTGCAACCGTTACCTTCCAGTACAAGCTGAGCATTAGCTCGGAAGTGCTTGTCACCGTAGCGTACACCGTGTTCGCAGACGGCAGCTTGAACGTCAAATCCCGCTACAAAGGAGCGGAAGGGCTGCCGAAGCTGCCAATATTCGCATTATCATTCAAGGTTCCCGCAGATTATAGCCATTTGGATTGGTACGCCATGGGGCCGGAAGAAAACTACATTGACCGGGCATTTGGCGCTAAGCTTTGTGAGTTCAGCAACAATGCCGCAGACAATGTATCCGGCTATGTCGTGCCGCAAGAATCAGGTAATCGCACGGGCGTTCGCCGTGTAAATATTACGAATGATTATGGTCGCGGCATTCGAATTTCAGCGCCTGCAGCGCAGCCGGTAGAATGCAATATTTCGCCTTATACAGCATTTGAGCTTGAAAGTGCCAGCCATCACTACGAGCTGCCGAACGTGCATTATACGGTAGTTACCGTAGCCGGTAGACAAATGGGTGTTGGCGGTGACGACAGCTGGGGTGCGCCAGTCCATGACGAATATCTCATTCCAGCAAATCAAGAGATGGTGTTTGAATTCAATATTCACCGCGTATAAGTTATGTTTATGAACAAGGCTATGTAAAATGAAGGGAGGCTGTCCCCAATGTAGATTATTCTACTTCAGGGGCAGCCTCTATTTATTTTTCCTGCCGGTACTTGGAAGGACTGCAGCCTTCACTCCCTTTGAATGCGCGGCTGAAAGCATGAATGTTCGAATAGCCGAGCTGCTCAGCGATATCCTGCAGCGGCAAATAAGTAAACTGAATCATCATTTTAGCTTTTTCTATACGGATCTGCTGATGATATTGAATCGGTGTTTTCTGAAACATGTTTTTGAACAAATGAATCAAATGGAATTTGCTTATATGGAATCGCTCAGACAGCTCATCCAGCTTGATGCAGCGGTGCACATTATGCTCGATGTATGAACGAATATCCGTAAGCAGCCCCAGCTGTCCATCACTTTTCGTTTTGCTGCCCCAATATTGCTCCCTCATTATGAGGGACAAAATCGCCAGCAAACAGCTTTTGATACGGATCTCATAAAAGGGAGGTTTCGTTTCGAATTCGCGAATCAATTCGAAGAGCGATTGTTCCAAAGGAAAGGGATCTCCAAGGCGAAAATGAGTAGGCATAAGAAACGGTGATGCGGATAGCTCATTATTACGAAACCAGCCCTTCTCCTTCGTATTCATCTGATGGAGCGGTTTAAAGGAAACGCCAACATCTTGGCTGTCAGGCTGAACATACAGATCAAAATGAACATGGGGCTGGCGAACTCTCGTTCCGCCAATATTTTGAATAGCGTGTCTTTGCGCGGGCATAAAGAAGAAGCAGTCTCCAGCCTTTCCGTGATAGACAACATCCTCCACGGTTACGAGCATTTGACCCTCCATGAGGTATAGCAGCTCATAATCCCAAATAACCCGCTCATCCATCTTCCACGTAGGCTCCAGCACACTGTCCATAGCCACCCGAATATAGGGGGACAGTTTATCGACCTGCATATCGATCACCTCAGCAATTTATGATAAACAACTTAACAATAAAAGGTAAGGGATAATCATATCTATCATTATATAATAGGCTCGATAATAAACAATAATGGATACATGAGGTGATGGACTATGCTGCAGCAGCACGGACTAGGATTTGGTTTATCCTCCGCTCCGTTTGTCACGAATGCGCGTACCCGATCCATTTCAGCAGAAAATGTGAATGGTGAGAAGGGGCAAGGCGGTAAAGAAGCGAGCAACTTGGGCATTGGAAGAAAAGGCAGGCCTGCCATAACACTGGGTCAAGGTGAAGAAGTGACGCTTGCCCATATTCAAGGGACGGGAGTAATTCAGCATTTCTGGATTACTGTCGCAGACAAAACGGGTAGAGGGCATGCGGCACAATACGTGCTTCGTGATCTTATTCTGCGCATGTACTGGGATGATGAGACGAGCCCATCGGTGGACGTTCCGCTCGGTGATTTTTTCTGCAATGGCTTCGGTGTGCGAGCAAGCGTTCATTCACTTCCCATTGCTGTCGTTCCTACGGGCGGCATGAACTGTTATATTTCAATGCCGTTCCGGAAATCGGCGAAAATCACGATTGTAAATCAGCATGCCGCTAACATTGATGGTTTTTTCTATACGTTTAATTATTCGCTCGTCGATGAGCTGCCAGAGAATGCAGCGTACTTTCATGCGCAGTGGCGCCGTGAGAAGGTCACAGAAATAGGCAAAGACTATACGATTCTGGATAATGTCAAAGGTGCAGGACAATATATCGGCACATACCTAGCTTGGGCAGCACTTGAGCGGAACTGGTGGGGAGAAGGCGAGATCAAATTTTATATGGATGGCGATCAAGATTGGCCAACGATTTGTGGAACGGGCACGGAAGACTATGTGGGAGGCGCATGGTGTTTCAGCAATACGCGGACAAACGAACCCGAATCGTATTCCACGGCGTATTTGGGCTATAAGTTTTACAAGGAAACGACGGAGGTCGACCCGTGGTATGGTCATAATGTACCCATGCACGGCATGTATCGCTGGCATCTGCCCGATCCGATTCGATTTGAAAATGATCTGCGTGTGACGATTCAGCAAATCGGTCACGACCATACGAAGCTGTTCGAACGCTCCGACGACATCTCATCCGTAGCCTATTGGTATCAGATGGAGCCGCATGCCCCATTTCCTCAGATGCCCCCGGCTAATGAGCGATGGCCGAGGTAAGCATAAGGCAGTGAATACATTCGTGATAACAATAGAATAGAAGTCCATGATATGATAGGGAGAACGTCGTATTTTACAAAAGAAAGGAGTTATTCGAATATGTACGAGCATCTCGTATCATTTAAGTTTAAAGAGAAGCTTTCTAGCACCAAAGAACAAGAGTTGCTGAGCGCTCTTTATTCCTTGCAAACAGAAGTTCCAGGCATCATTGAATTGACTGCAGGCTGTAATGCAACGACAGAAACGGATAATATTCAAGGTTACACACTGGGCTTGCGAGTTACCTTTAAGGATCAGCAGTCTTTGCTCGACTACGGTCCGCATCCTGCACATCAGCATTTTGTAGGTTTGCTGGACGGGCTGCTTGATAACGTAATCGTTGTTGATTATCCAATCTTGAATAAACTTATCAACTAGATGTYGAATCTGAAGCAGGCAGGGTGAGCATATGGCTGAAAAGGAAGAGCTGGTTCGGTTTGGCGTGTCCTTTCCGGCACCGCTGATTGATCAATTTGATCGATATACAGACGAACTTGGCTATCATAATCGATCGGAAGCCATTCGTGATTTGGTTAGGCGAGCCTTGCTTGAGCCAACCCGAATGAACGGTCAGGAGCATGTTGCAGGTACGATTGTTCTCGTATATGATCACCATGTCAGTGATTTACCCATTGTTCTGATGGAGGTGCAGCATCGCTTTCATCACGATATTATTTCCAACATGCATGTCCACTTAAACCATGATCAATGCTTGGAGGTCATCGTCGTGAGAGGACAGTTGTCGCGCCTGCGGTCGCTGCATCAGCAGATTCAAGCACAGAAGGGCGTCATTTATGCCGAGCTCTCCGTTACTTATGCGGATAAACATGATTCTGCCATAGAGCATACTCATACTTGAGATCGGAAACTGTTATATTTGAATTTTTTAATAGGATTGTAAAATTAAGAGGATTTCTAACATATCGACGCTGTCGATGTTAGGTCCTCTTTTTTTTCTGGCGTTTTTTGAGCGAATTTTGAAGAAAAAGGATGAAACTCTATCAAAGTCGTGTTACAATATCACATAATCGTGTTACTTAATGTAACGCAACAGGAGGGATTGGGTTGAAAACTATCGTTTCAGCTATCACTTATGCAATCATTGTTATATTCATCATCACAGGATGCAGCAGTGTGAAGCCGGCAGACACCGCTGCCAAAACAGATGAGCTAATTGTTGCGGTAGGCTCAGAGCCGGACACCGGTTTTGATCCGATTAAAGGCTGGGGACGGTACGGCTCTCCGCTATTCCAGAGTACACTGCTTAAACGAGATGATGATCTGAATATTGTGAACGATTTGGCTGCTGACTATCACGTAAGCGAGGATGGCAAGTCGTGGACGGTCAAATTGCGGGAGGATGTCGTATTCTCCGACGGAAAGCCGTTAACTTCTGAGGATGTGAAGTTTACATTCGATACAGCTGCTAGCAATGGAGCTGCGATTGATCTAACTAATTTAGCAAACGTAGAAGCAGGAAATAACGAAGTTGTGTTTCATTTAAAGAAACCGCAATCGACATTTGTTTATTATCTCATAACGACAGGTATTGTACCTAAACATGCTTATTCGAGCAGTTATGCGGAAAATCCGATCGGCTCAGGTCCGTTTACATTCGTACAATGGGATCGCGGACAGCAGCTAATCGTAAAGGCAAACGCGAACTATTACGGAGACAAGCCGTATTTTCAGAAGCTGACTTTCTTATTTTTAAATGAAGACGGCGCATTCGCGGCGGCAAAGGCTGGAAGCGTTGATCTTGCTTATATACCGTCCACGTTTAGCAAACAAAAGGTTGCTGGCATGCGGATTGAAGCAGTAAAAACAGTAGATAACCGCGGAATAGCATTCCCCTTTGTCAAAGCTGGCGGCAAAACGGAAGAAGGTTATCCCATTGGAAATGATGTAACCGCAGATAAAGCAATACGCCTGGCTATCAATACGGTAATCGATCGTCAGCAGCTGGTCGATGGCATTTTGGACGGGCATGGCTCACCTGCCTATACAGCGAATGATGGTCTTCCATGGTGGAATGACGAGACGAAGATCAAGGATAATGATGCTGCTGCAGCCGCCAAAATATTAGCGGATGGAGGCTGGGTGGACAGCGATGGTGATGGTATCGTCGAAAAAGGGGCGTTAAAAGCACAGTTTACACTTCTGTATCCTTCAGGTGACGTTACACGGCAATCGTTAGCGCTGGCTGCGGCGGAAATGGTGAAAGCTGCCGGCATTCACATTTTAGTTGAAGGTAAAAGCTGGGACGAGCTTGAGAAGCTGATGCATTCGAATGCTATGCTGTTAGGCTGGGGAAGTCATGACCCGCTCGAAATGTACAATCTATATAGCAGCACATTCAGTGGCGTTGACTATTACAATACGGGTTATTACAGCAACCAGACCGTGGATCAGCTGTTTGAACAAGCATTGGACGCGCGTACGGAGGAAGAAGCACTGGCCTATTGGAAAAAAGCGCAATGGGATGGACAAACGGGACTGAGTGCAAAAGGCGATGCTCCATGGGCATGGCTCGTAAATATTGATCATTTGTTTCTCGTGAAGGACAAGCTTAATATCGGAAAGCAGCGTATTCAGCCGCATGGTCACGGATGGCCTGTAACGGACAATATTGAGAGCTGGCGCTGGGAAGAGTAACGGGCAGGAGAGGTTGTCAGCATGCTACAGGGAGTTGCAGTATTTGTAGGGAAAAAGTTTATCCGATTAATTGCGCTGCTTGCATCGGTCAGCATCATTACTTTTGCGCTCGTTGCTTTATCGCCAATTGATCCCGTGCAATCGTATATCGGAGCAGATGTCATGCGTGTCGGCGCAGAGCAAAGGGAGCAGATTGCTGCTTATTGGGGACTTGACCGACCATTCGCTGAACGATTTATAAAATGGGCGTTTGCTCTGCTGCAAGGAGATATGGGCACCTCAATGATATACAGAGAGGCTGTAACGAAGGTGATTGCGGATCGTTTCTTGCACTCGGTGCTGCTCATGGCATTCGCATGGACGCTGTCAGGCATTATTGGGTTTGCCGCTGGCGTGACCGCAGCTATAAAGAAGGATTCATGGTTGGATCGGTTGATCAAAAGCTATTGCTATACGCTGGCTTCGACGCCTGCCTTTTGGATCGGCCTGCTGCTTATGATGGTATTTGCTGTATGGCTCGGCTGGCTGCCAGTAGGGCTCGGTGTTCCTGCCGGGGTATTGGCAGGGAGCGTAACGGCTGGCGATTATATTCGTCATATGATTTTGCCAGGTATTACTCTAAGTGTCGTAGGCATTGCACCGATTGCACTCCATACACGCCAGAAGCTGATTGATGTGATGGAAAGCGATTATTATTTGTTTGCCAGAGCTCGAGGTGAATATGGTGTGAGTTTGTTTCTTAGACATGGTCTTCGCAACATTGCATTGCCTGCGATTACACTGCAGTTTGCTTCATTTGGCGAATTGTTCGGTGGAGCCGTTCTTGCAGAGCAGGTGTTTTCTTATCCGGGACTCGGTCAAGCGACGGTAGAAGCGGGTCTTCGCGGTGATGTGCCGCTGCTAATGGGACTTGTCTTATGCAGTACAATCTTTGTATTCACAGGCAATGCAATAGCTGATTATTTTTACCGTATGGTTGATCCAAGGCTAAGGTACGGGAAGGAGGCGCAAGGATGAATCAGCTGACAATTCTGCAGAAACCAGCTGCTCGGAAGCGTTCAAACGAACGGCGACGAATGCTTATATCGGCAATAGGCGCAGCGCTTCTGCTTGCAAGCATCGGCATAGGCAGCTGGCTTCTTGATTCATCTGGACTTTCAGTTCAGCTGAATAATCGGAACTTGCCTCCGTCGCTAGCTCATTTGTTCGGAACCGATTGGCTGGGGAGGGATATGCTTTCCCGCACTGTGAAGGGACTGGCGCTTAGCATTCAAGTTGGGCTGCTCGGTTCGATTTCCAGCGTACTTATTGCAGCGATGATGGGATTGATGGCGGCAACGCTTGGGAAGACGGCTGATCGCATTATTTCCTGGCTTATTGATGTTTTTCTAAGCGTACCTCATCTCGTATTGCTTATATTGATTGCTTTTGTTTGCGGGGGCGGCCTTAAAGGGGTAGCCATCGGCATCATGCTGACGCATTGGCCAAGCCTTGCTCGAGTGATTCGTGCGGAGGCGATGCAGCTCATGTCAGCGGAATATGTGCTAGTTGCGAGGAAGCTCGGAAGATCACGTTTGTCCGTTGCTGCGAGGCACTTAGCGCCGCATTTATTTCCGCAATTGTTGGTTGGTTTTCTGCTGTTGTTTCCACATGCTGTGCTGCATGAAGCGGCGATAACCTTCCTAGGCCTTGGCATGTCACCGCATCAGCCCGCAATAGGAATTATACTTTCTGAATCCATGCGTTACTTATCGACAGGAATGTGGTGGCTTGCGGTATTTCCGGGACTCGGATTGCTGCTGACTGTACGCGCGTTTGATAAGCTGGGCAACCATTTGCGGCTGCTCATTGACCCGCGGAATGCTCAGCTATGACGCTAATGGAAGGCGATATTGATTAATATGGAGGGAGGTTCCCCTATGCCGCTGCTGGAGGTGAATAAACTATCCATTTCCTTTATGCACTATGTGAAAGGCAGCTCGCAGGAGCAGGTTTCGATTATCGATGAGCTGGATTTCGCGATAAATGAAGGTGAAATCGTAGCCGTCGTTGGAGCGAGCGGATCGGGAAAAAGCTTGCTTGCTCATGCGATTATGGGCATTTTGCCTAAAAATGTTGTGATGACCGGAACCATCTCATACGGCGGAGAAGTGCTGAGTGAAGCTAAGCTTAAGCGCTACCGCGGTAAGGAAATTGCCTTAGTACCGCAATCGGTAAGCTTCCTTAATCCGTTAATGCGAGTAGGCAAGCAGCTGCGCACGAGCGCTGATGGCGCTGAGCAGCTTCAGGAACGGAGAGGGTTATTTGCGCGGCTTCAGCTTGGAGCACATGTGGAGAGGCTGTTTCCCTTTCAGCTTTCAGGAGGCATGGCTCGTAAGGTGCTTGTCTCTACGGCAGCGCTGGAAAGAACAAGGCTGATCATCGCAGATGAGCCTACGCCAGGCATGCATCCGGATGATGTTACAGAGGCGCTCGGTCACTTCAAGCAGCTCGCTGAAGGCGGCTGTGCCGTGTTGTTTATTACACATGACATTGAAGCAGCTCTACAAATTGCAGATAAGGTCGCTATATTTTATGCGGGAACCGCTGTTGAGGTCGCTTCGGCCAAAGATTTCCACGGAAATGGTGAGCAGCTTAGGCATCCATACAGCCGCGCCTTGTGGCGTGCGCTTCCTCAAAATGGTTTCGAACCGCTGGCCGGGACGCAGCCTGCAAGGAGTTCTGCGATTTCAGGCTGTCTCTTTGCTGAACGCTGCAGCTTGGCCACAGAACGCTGTGTTGACAGCAGGCCGGCGGCTCGCAGCCTTCGAAGTGGAATGGTGAGGTGTGTTCATGCGACTTGATGGAAGGAATCTCGGCTGGCGTTATGCGGACGGTCCTTGGTTGTTTAAAGATTTTAACATTTCGATACAGTCAGGAGAGGTCGTCGGCCTGATTGGACCTAGCGGCAGCGGAAAAACGTCGTTAGGCCGGTTATTGGCTGGTTATTTGAATCCTATTGCAGGAGAGGTGTCGGTTGATGGACGGAGCAAGAGTAATAAAGGCTCTGATCCTGTCCAAATGATTTTTCAGCATCCAGAGCGCGCGGTTAATCCAAGATGGCGGATGGCAAAAACAATGACTGAAGGTTGGTCCCCGGATGCTGCGCTGCTTGAAGCGTTAGGCATTAAGGAGCAGTGGCTGCGTCGTTATCCAAATGAGCTGTCAGGTGGAGAGCTCCAGCGCTGCTGTATTGCGAGAGCTCTCGGACCAGATACCAAATTTCTCATCGCAGATGAAATGACGACGATGCTTGACGCGATTACGCAGGCGCAAATATGGCATAAGATGCTTGAAATTGTCCGTGCTCGTCAAATGGGCTTGCTCATTATTAGTCATGATCATGCGCTTGTAAACAAAATTTGCAATCGAACGATTTCATTCAAGGGCCAGCGCTAATCTTGTCCGCCCATTAGTCTGCGCAGCTTTGTTTCCGTTGATGTTTCAGGTGCGGGCGTATAGACGCTGCACCGAAGATCGGTATTTCCCTTTACTTGAAATGAGGTCAGATGATACAACATCTTTCCGACTCGTGCATGTCGAAATTCCAGCAATACATCTGGAGCAGAGCTGACCTGGCTTTGCTCCCAAAGATATTGAAACTCCGGATGGCTTCGCTTCATTTCATCAATAAACCGCTCATACCAATCATCCTGCACATATTGACCGTAATAGGCACGAAAGATAGCTAGAAATCCTCCTACAAAATGCTCCCAATTTCCTGCTAGCCTGCGGAATTCTTTCCTTGTGAACAATAACTCAATCATATTTCGCTGTTCAGCTGGAATTTGGTCAAAGTCCATAAACACATGCGAGGCGGCCTCGTTCCAACCGACGATTTGGCAGCGCCGATCCGATATAATAGTTGGACAGAAGCGGAGCTCCTTTAAAATTCTTTTTAAAGAGGGTGTAATTTCGGTCTGCTCCTCATTAATAGGCAGCGTGCTATAGCCGGAACCGAGGGCGAGGGCGTACAAGTATTCCCGTTCATCGTCATTTAATTGCAGAGCCGCCGCAACACAATCCAGAACAGACGCCGATACTTGAATATCTCTGCCTTGTTCTAGCCAGGTATACCAAGTTGTGCTGACGCCAGCAAGCTGAGCGACCTCCTCACGTCGTAAACCAGGTGTTCTCCGCCGTGTTCCAATAGGGAAACCAACGTCCTCCGGCATGATTTTGGCACGCCTTGATTTTAGAAAGGATGATAATGCTTGTAGTCTCGTCTCTCGATTAATCATGGTTTCCATCTCCGTACTCTCTTTATAGTAGTACTCATTATACTATAATAAACAACAACTTGTAATAGGATAAAGAGTGTGACAAACTACTACCCAWAAAGGATTTTGCGAAGGAGGAAATAAGATGGAACGTGTCGTCATTACGGGGATGGGTGTCATCTCGCCGCTAGGGAACAGTGTGGAGCGTTTTTGGGATGGTTTGGTGCATGGACAATCAGGTATTTCTACGATTGATACATTTGATGTAAGCAAACATAAATCGAAAATTGCAGGTGTCGTAAGAGATTTTGATGGTGAAGCTTTATTTGGAAAAAAAGAAGCCCGTCGAATGGATCGGTTTAGCCAGTTTGCAATAGCAGCTGCTGAGCAAGCGCTGGAGGATGCAGCACTTAAGGTTGAAGAGACAGATCGGGAACGTGTTGGCGTTTATGTAGGCTCTGGCATCGGCGGCATACAGACGCTGCTTGACCAAGCTGAAGTGCTGCATGATCGAGGGCCAGATCGTGTTAGTCCAACGCTTGTTCCGATGATGATTGCGAATATGGCAGCGGCGATGATCAGTATTCGGTTCGGCACGCAGGGGCCGTCGATGGCGCCTGTTACCGCATGCTCGATCGGGAATACGGCAATTGGTGAGGCTTGGCGTCTTATTCGATCAGGCAGCGCGGATGTCGTTATTGCAGGAGGAACGGAAGCGGCAGTTACAGATATTTCACTCGCAAGCTTCGGCAATGCAACATCGGTATCAACGCGGAATGAAGCGCCGGCTTCGGCAAGCAGACCCTTTGATGCAGGGCGCGACGGCTTTGTTATGGCCGAAGGAGCTGGCATTCTCATACTCGAATCACTGTCACATGCGCAGCAAAGAGGAGCCCGCATTCATGCGGAGGTTATCGGCTATGGCGCCAGCTCAGATGCGTATCATATGGTCGCGACTCATCCCGAGGGAATTGGTGCTTATCAGGCGATGAAGCATGCGCTGCGAGAAGCTGACTTGGAGCCTAGTCAAATTGATTTAATAAGCGCGCATGCCACCAGTACGGAAATCGGCGACCGTTCCGAAACGGCAGCCATTAAGAAGCTGTTTGGTGACCTCGCGTATCARATTCCGGTGACAGCAAACAAATCGATGACAGGTCATATGCTTGGTGCAGCTGGCGGAGTAGAGGCTATCGCACTCGTGAAGAGCATGCAGGAGGGGATTATCCCGCCAACGATCAATCAAGAACAACCAGATCCAATTTGTGATCTTGATTATGTGCCAAACGTTGCGCGCGAAGCTGAGATTAATATAGCGATGTCCAATTCCTTCGGCTTCGGCGGTCATAATGCCGTAATTATTTTGAAGAAATTTCAGGCTTAAACATGATGTAATGAAGTGAATTTTCTTAATACCGAGAATAAAGCAAGAAGCTGGGTCGGCGGATTACTGCCATTGACCCAGCTTTTTTTATTTTGTTATAAAATCCGAGCGTTATTGCGGGCAGCAGGAAGAAATGACCAGTACTCCAACGATTCAATTCATGGTAGGAAGGGTAAAGGTTATGTAACCTATGGATAACAAGATCAGTTAAAAAGAGAAGAAGGTGCAGGCATGGCCAGACATAATCGATTTTTTAGATGGTGCTTCACGATTATTTTGGTATTAATTATTATTTATTTGGGGTCGCGCGTTTCATTTATATTTAAACCTGTGCTTTCCTTATTCAGTATGATTATCGTTCCACTTATGCTGGCAGGCTTTTTCTATTACTTGCTGCGCCCGCTCGTCAATGTGATGGAGCGGCATAAGGTTAATCGTACGCTCGCCATTTTGCTTATTTATTTGATTTTCGCCATTATGATGGTTGGCTTCAGCATCTTGGTATGGCCTTCCTTGCGTACACAGCTCAATAATTTGGTCGAAAATGCACCCGCTCTATTTACTACTTTAAGCGAGCAAGTTGCAGAGCTTGAGCATAATGGGTTTTTATCGTCGTTTTTGCCGCAGGATTCGAATCTGTTATCTAAGCTTACGGAGTATTTGAACAAGGGCTTTACGGTATTTACAGAATATTTGACCGGACTTTTTTCTTTTTTCTCGAATTTCGCGATTGTGCTCATAACGTTCCCGATTCTGCTGTTCTATATGCTGAAGGAAGGCGGGAAGTTTGGTGAACAAATTGTAAGCTTTATACCCAAAAGGTTCCGTATCCACGGTAAAGAGGTCATGGACGATATCGATCATATGCTCAGCAGCTTTATCGTTGGCAGAGTTATCGTTAATGTAGCACTCGGCGTTCTCATGTATGTAGGTTTTCTAATTATTGATTTGCCTTATGCGATGCTGCTGACCGTAGTGGCCGTTATCTTAAACTTTATTCCGTTTATCGGATCATTCCTATCTTCCATCCCGATTGTTATCATCGGCTTCATCGAAGCGCCGTCAATTGCGATCTGGTCTATTGTCATTATTACAGTAGCGCAGCAAATACAGGATAATCTTATATCGCCCTATGTTTTTGGGAAGCAGCTTGATATTCATCCGATGACGACGATCATCTTGGTGCTCATGGGCGGAGATATTGCAGGAATTTTAGGCATACTGCTTATTATTCCGGTGTATATGATTTTGAAAATCGTTTATAGCAAAGTTTACGAGCTGTTCTTCAAGCAGAAATGGGAAAATGCTTAACTGAGATAGTCACATAATGGGTGCGTATTATGGCATCATCTGTTATAATGACGTCGGCTAAGGCAAATTTACCGAAAGTACGGTGGCTTGATAACGATGGGGATAAACGCATTGCAAGGGAAACAAATCGTAATTGCTGGATCTCGGAAAACGGATGAGATGTGCATGGTTATTGAAAAGCAGGGCGGCGTCCCAATTGTTCGTTCGCTTCAAGGTTTGACGATGTTTGATGAAGCGCTGTTGGAAGCGCCATTGCGAAACTTCGCTGAGCAGGGCGCGGATTGGGTTATTTTGACCACTGGCATGGGATCGGATCAGATCGTCAACACAGCCGACAGCATCGGCATTAAACAAGCGGTGCTTGGTAGGCTGGCTGAGGCGAAAATCGCGACAAGAGGCTACAAAACGTCTGCATTTCTTAAACGTTCAGAACTGAAAGCGATCGTTAGCACGGATGATGGAACGATGGATGGACTCATAGAAAACCTCGAAGCCTTTGATTTTGAAGGGCAAAGTGTGTGGATACAGCTTCATGGCGAGCCAGCTCCGAAACTAGTGCGTTTTCTCGAAAATAAAGGTGCTTCGCAAGTAGAAGCGGTGCTGCCCTATAAGCATG